>NZ_CDWWXB010000085.1:11855-14110 GCF_977971855.1 Frankia sp. CoWAU3
CGGGCCGACCGGGCCGCGGCGCTCGCCCGGGCGGCCGGGGACGGGCCACTCGCCGCCCGCGCCCTGGCCCTGCGCGCCCGGGTGGTCCGCCCACACAGCCCGGCGGTGTCCCTGCAGATCGCCGGGGCGGCGGCGCGGATCGCGGGGCACAGCTCCACCCGGGCCCTCATCGCCGGGAAGGTCGTCACCAGCGCCTGTGCGGCGACCGGCGACCGGGCAGGCGTCCGGGACGCCGTCGCCAGAGCCTGGCAGACGATGGAACGGCTCGACGACACCGCCCACGGCTCGCCGGGTTTCTCGCTCGACACTTACTCCCCGGCGGATCTGGCCTTGGCCTGCGCCGAGGCCCTGACCACCGTCGGCGCAGCCGACGAGGCCACGCCTCACCTGGAACGCGCCTCGACGTTGATCACCGGCAGCGGCCAGACGGGCATGGTGGTCTCGGTGCGGATGGCGCAGGCCCGGGCCGCACTGGCCCGGGAGGTCCCGGATCGCGACGAGGCAGCCCAGCACGCCGCTCAGGCGGTGGCGCTGTCCGCCGGGCGGCCGGCCGAATGGGTGGCCCGGCTGGTCCGGGACGTGTCGGATCTGGCCGAGCGCCGCACCGGCCACGGTCTCGACGATCTCATGGACGCCACCTCGACCTGGTTGCATCAGGGGTCGGAGGAAAGCCAACGGGTGACGCGCACGCAACCGGCGCGGTTCGGCGTTCCGGCGCCGGCCGGCGTCATGGTGCAGCGGGCTGGCGGACCACCGACTGTGCCTGCGCTCCGGCACGTACCGTGACCGGACCCACCCCGAGGGAGCCGACGACCGGAAGGTCGACCACACGCGTGCCCTCCACCTCCACCGTCGTCGCGTCGACGAGGGTGGAGGTGAGGGTCGTGCGGCCACTCGGATCGGCCCGGCGCTGGTACTGATCGACGGTCGTGGCGATGTCGGCGAGGGGCAGGCGCTCGAAGGCGTCGGTGGCGGTGTAGATCGCGTTCTCGTCGATGCGCTGGGCAGCGGCCAGCGCGGCGCCGTCGGCGGCCGAGGCCACCGACCGACGAGCGAGGTAGACGGCGGACACGTCGGTCACAACGACCACCAGCATCGCCGCGACCATGAGATACCCCAGCGTCAGCACGAGAATGGTCCCGCCGTCCGCGCGGTTGGTCCCGTCCGGGCGGACGACTCCGTCCGGTGTTCCGGCCGACCCCGTTGCTCCGGCCGACCCCGTCCCGCCGCTGGTCACAGGCACACGTTTGGTCACGGGCACGCGTTCTCCTCGCTGACGCTCCTGCCGGAAGGCCGAACAGGCGGGGCCGGAAACCCACTGCCCCAGCAACCCTATTAGCAACCCTATTGTGGGAGAATAGCAACCCCATTGCGGGAGAATACGGTCATGCGGCACTGATCCGACTTACCACCGGAGTCATCGACCGGTTCCGCTCGATGGACGTCAACGGCGGCGCACTGATCGTGGGACACGTCGTGGCGAGCGTGTTCGCAATCTCGTCTCGACGGCGCTGGTGTTCGGCGTGGCCTTCGCCATCGGCTTCCGCTCGCCCGCGGGCCTCTGGCGGTGGCTCGCCGCCGTGGGCCGTGCTGGCGCTGTTCGTACTCGCGCTGTCCTGGCTGCAGGGCTTCGCTCGTAACCAGCAGCCGCGTGCGGGTCAACACCATCTTGCCGTACGGCGCGCGGACAAAGTACTCACCTCACCCCTGACGATCGCGTACACCTCTAGGCTCCGAACCCGTGCACCGGGAGACTTCCGCACCACGGATCCGATATCCTGATCTCACCTCGTCACGGCCGCGGACGATCGCGCGTCCGTTGGCGAGGTTCGCCGGCAGACTCCTTTTCCCATGCCCAGAAGAGGATCATCCAAGTGACCACGACTGCCAAGACCACGAACGCGTTCGATTTCGCGCCCAACGACAGAACACTGCTCGACGCGGAGATCGCCGCTCTCGAGAACCTCGAGAGCGGCGACTTCAGGAATCTCCCACCGACGACCGTGGCAAAGTTCGAGGAACTACGGGGAGCAGGGGCCTTCACCACGACCAGGATCCCCGGAGCCGATGCCGACGTCCAACTCGGCGCCGACGGGATGGAAATCGTATCCGGGGATGCTCCTGAACTTCGCGCTCAAGGGATATCTGGCGGTCGCGTACAGCGAGCGTGGGCTCGCCGACTCCACAGGGAAGATAGACGTCGCCGGTCCGCGGGACCGGGCGGACGGCTCGGCCGTGATCAACTGGGTACTGAA
>NZ_CDWWXB010000086.1:0-1974 GCF_977971855.1 Frankia sp. CoWAU3
CGCCAAGGAGGTCATCAACGTCGGTGGGGAGAAGGTCCTGCCGCTCGAGCTGGAGTCCGTTCTGCTAGCCAGCCCGCTGATCGAGGACTGCGTCGTGTACGGCCGGGCGAACGCCATCACCGGCCAGTCCGTCTGCGTCGACATCAAACCCCGGGGCGAGCTCACTCGGGCCGAGGTACGTCAGCACGTGGTCGGATTCCTGGCCGGGAAGGTCGAACAGTTCAAGATCCCGGCGAAGATCAACGTGGTGGACGCGGTCACCGTCTCGGACCGTTTCAAGAAGCGAAGGATCGTGCTGTGAGGGACATCGTGCTGATCGGCGCGGACAAGTTCGCGCTGGAGGTCGCACGTTATGCCGGCGACTGCGTCGTCGACGGCCGGCCCGAGTACGCCGTCACGGCGTTCCTGGCGGTGGAGGGGGAGGCAGTGCACGCACCGGCCGACCGGTGTGCCGCACTCGCGGACTTCGCCCCCGGCCCGGACACCCGGGTGGTGCTGGCCGTCTCGGACGTTGCTCGCCGGCGCGCGCTGATCGACGGGTTCGTCACCAGGCACGGGCTGGTCGCCGAGAACATCGTCCATCCGAGCGCGCGGATCGACCCGGCGGCGCTGCGCGGGGCCGGGAACATCATCGGGCCGAACTGCTACCTGGGCGTGAACGTCGCACTCGGCGACCACAACGTCGTGAACTACTACTGCACGGTCGGGCATCACTCGCGACTCGGCTCGAACAACTTTCTCGCGCCTAACTTCAACTGCGGCAACACGGTCGAGATCGGTGACGACAACTTTTTCGGGCTCAGCTGCACACTGGCACCGGAGGTGACCGTCGGCAGCGACTGCCGGTTCCAGGCGGGCATCAGCATCTTCGACAACGCGACCAGCGGACATTCCTACCTGGCGCCGAACCGGGTCAAGTCCATCAAGTCGTTCTGAGGAGAACAGCGCATGAAGCGCGCGAAGGTTTCCATCATCGGTGCCGGCCCCGCGGGATCTGTCGCGGCACTGAGCCTGAACAAGCTCGGTCACGACGTGGAGGTCTTCGAACGGTCAAGCCTGCCCCGGTACCGGGTCGGCGAGTCCTTCCTGCCCGGAACGCTGTCGGTGCTGAACCGGCTGGGCCTGCAGGACGCGATCGACGCCGCCGGCTTCGTGAAGAAACCGTCGGCGACGTTCCTGTGGGGGCAGAACCAGGCACCCTGGACGTTCTCGTTCGCGACCCCACGGACCGCCCCCTGGGTCTTCGACCACGCCATCCAGGTCAAGCGCGAGGAGTTCGACAAGCTGCTGGTGGACGCGGCCCGGGCGCGCGGCGTCACGGTCCACGAGGAGACCCCGGTGACGGGCATCGACCTCAGCGCCACCGACCGGGTGACGCTGACCGTGCGCTCGGGGGGTGTCCCCAGGACGGTCGAGAGCGACTTCGTGATCGACGCCGGCGGAGCTGGCAGTCCGCTGGCCCGCCAGCTCAGGGCGCGCCGCTACGACGAGTTCTACAAGAACTTCGCGGTCTGGTCGTACTTCAAGCGGAAGGATCCGTTCGAACGCGGCCTGAAGGGCACCACCTACTCGATCACCTTCGAGGACGGCTGGGTCTGGATGATCCCGCTTAAGGGGGACATCTACAGCGTCGGCCTGGTCGTCGACCGCTCGAAGGCCAGCGAGGTCAAGGAGATCGGGCCGGACCGCTTCTACCGCGACACCATCGTGAAGTGCGCGCGCGCGATGGATATCCTGGGCGACGCTGAGATCGTCGACGAGGTGCGCATCGTGCACGACTGGTCCTACGACTCCGAGGTGTTCTCCGGGGACCGGTTCTTCCTCTGCGGGGACGCCGCCTGCTTCACCGACCCGTTGTTCTCCCAGGGCGTCCACCTGGCCACCCAGTCCGCCGTCTCGGCGGCCGCCGCGATCGATCGGATCATCGCGCACGAGGACGAACTGGACGCCGTCCACCAGTGGTACGGGCGCAGC
>NZ_CDWWXB010000086.1:2492-10953 GCF_977971855.1 Frankia sp. CoWAU3
GGCTGCGCCGCCGGATCAGCGAGTCGGACGACGACCGGCTGAACCGCAAACGATGGTTCGAACGGCTGGCCGCGGGCGACGACGACACCGACACAGCCCGGTCGGTCGCGGGCTTCCGGGACCGTGCCGCCACGATGATCTCCATCGGTCGGCACAAGCGCATGGATCTCAGCGACGAGTTCACCGACGACGAACTCAACGGCGCGCGGGTCCGCTGGATCACCCACCTGACCAAGCAGCTGAACCGCATCACCTGGCTGCGCTGGAACGGCGACGAGGTCCTGCTGCGGCCGTACTACAAGGTCGAGCCGCTGAGTTTCCGGCTGGAACGCAAGCTGGTGATCGGGAACGAGCTGGGCCAGGACATGATCAAATATCCGTTGGAGGAAGAACACCGGCTCGTCTTCGAGGAACTCCTCAAGGACCGGGTCCCTGATCCGGCAGCTTGGTGACGCCGGAAGGCAGGATGTGGGCAGCCAGATCGTCATCCGGCTGATGGAGGCGGGTCTGCTGACCGGTTTCGACAAGAACGACAACCGGGTCCACATCCAGGACCGCCTGCGCTTCGACGGCGTGGGCACCGACTACGAGGTGTGAGCATGGAGCCAGCGGGCGGCGGCGAGTTCGTCGTCGCCGACGGCCCCGCGCACTGCCTGGTACCCGGGATGCTGGTGCACGCCGACCTGTGGCTGCCCTGGACGGGGGCGCTGCGGCTGCGGGCGCAGCTGACCGCCGGGCGGCCGGGGCCGGGCGGTGACCGGTTCACGTTCCGGCTGGTCGACCGGTCCTCGGTGCGCGACGCCGCGGTGATCCTGGTGGGCACGGTTGACGGGTTCGGTTTCGAGGCGCTCGGCGCGGCCGGGGTCCGACCGGGCAGGCTGACCAGGCTCCTGACCATCCAGACCGTCTCCGACCGGTCGACCTTCCTGCGCGCGCTGGAGGTGCGGCTGGCCGGCAACCGCACGTTCGGCCGGCTGACCGGGATGATCGACGGTGAGGTCGTGGCCGACGATCTCGACCCGCACTCGGTGAACTTCATGTGCCTGCTCGGCGACAAAGCGCTCAGTGCCGGCCGGGTCGTGGTCAACTCCGGGAACCGCGCGCTCAGCGAGATCGAGACCGAGACGACCGGCCTGCCGGACTGGGTGTGGAATGGCGGGTTCATCGAGGTCTCGCGGCTGGCGTTGCACCCGGACTACCGCGGCGGCGGGGTGGTGGTGGCGCTGTTCCGCGAGGTGGCCCGGCTCGCCTTCAACCTCGACTGCCGCTACCTGCTTCTCGATGCCATCGAGAAGCTGGTGCCACTGTACGAGAAGATCGGCGCCCGCCCGCTGCCCATCACCAAGACGCATCCGTACAGCAAGGAGACCGTGCAGGTGATGGTCATCGACATCGGCGCGAGCCTGGGCCGGATCGACCACCGGTGGCCGTACTGGCAGTACCTGTTCGGACCGGTGCTCAAGCACCACCTCGGCACGTCGCCCGCGGCGCCGCTGACGAAATCCGTGCACGGTGTGGGCCGGGTTCCCTACCTGATGAAGCGAGTGCTGAGCCACGTCGTCTGAACCCGTAAGGCTGACGAGAGCCAAGCGGCCAAACTGGGAGACGGGATCCGTGAGCACCATACGCAGTCCGTGGCGCGCCCTGACGGTGCTTGTCGTCGGCTACTTCATGGTCGTCCTCGACATGACGATCGTCGCCGTCGCCAGCCCGAACATCACCGACAGCCTGGACGCCGACATCTCGCAGGTGCTCTGGGCGACCAGCGGCTACCTGCTCGCCTTCGCGGTCACCCTGCTGCCGGCCGGTCGGCTCGGCGACCGGTACGGTCCGAAGAACGTCTACCTCGGTGGGCTCGCGCTGTTTACCGCGGCATCGCTGCTGTGTGGGCTCGCCCCGTCGATCGGTCTGCTGGTCGCGGCGCGGGTGGTGCAGGGGCTGGGAGCCGCCCTGGTGACGCCGCAGACGATGGCGATGATCACTCGAACCTTCCCGCCGGAACGGCGCAACGCGGCGATGAGCCTGTGGAGAGCGGTGGCGGGGCTCGCCAACCCGGTCGGGCCGCTGCTCGGGGGCGTTCTGGTGGACCAGCTGGGCTGGGAGTGGATCTTCTTGGTCAACGTACCGGTTGGGCTGGCCGGGCTCGTGCTGGCCGCCCGCTACGTTCCGGCGCTGCCGACCCACCGGCACCGGTTCGACCTGCCTGGCGTCGTACTCGGTGGAGTCGGCCTGTTCCTGCTGGTGTTCGGCATCCAGGAGGGCGGCGACCGGGACTGGGACGGGCTCACCTGGTCGATGATCGGCATCGGTATCGCGGTGCTGGTGGTGTTCGTCGCCCACCAGGCCCGCGGCGCCGGCGGTGAGCCGCTGCTGCCGCTGGGCATCTTCCGGGACCGCAACTTCGCGCTCTCGAACGTCGCCGTCGCCGCGGCTGGCGCGGCCGTCCCGGCGGTGCTGGTGCCGCTGTACTTCTATCTGGAATCGGTGCGCGCGATGTCCGGTGCGGACGCCGGGCTCGTAGTCGCGCCGATGGCGATCCTCGCGATGGTGTGCGTGCCGATCATTGGGATCTTCGGGGACCGGATCCATCCGCGGGTGATCCCCTCGGCGGGTTTCGCGCTGTTCGCGGTCACGCTGATGATTTTCGCGATGTTCATGACGCCGGACTCGCCGGTCGCCGTGTTTCTGGTGGGCGCCGGGCTGGTCGGGACAGCCAACGCCGCCATCTGGCCAACGCTCGCCGCGACCGCCACCCACAACCTGCCGCCGCACCAGGCAGGCGCCGGGGCCGGGGCGTACAACGCGGTCCGGCAGTTCGGCGCGGTGCTGGGCAGCGCCGCGATCAGCGCCGTCATCGCGATCCGGATGTCCGTGCGCGGCCTGGCCGCCAACAAGATCGTGGACGGCGGCACGGTGACCGGCACGCTGTCCAGCTCGGCTCGGGGTGCCTTCGGGGCCGCACTCGGCGACTCCCTGTACCTGCCAGCGGCGATCTTGGCCGTCGGCCTCGGCGCGTCGGCCCTGCTGGTGCACGCGGGCAGCCGCGCCCCCGCCCCTCACCCCGCTGGCGACGCCCACCCGGTCGCTGCCACCGAGGCCTAGCTATACCCGCGACCCACCCGGCGGTGAGGAGAAGGCCGATGAACTGGACCGAGCACGTGGACAACTACTGCGAGCGGACGTCGACGGCTTTCTGGTCCGAGCCGCTCGACGCGGTGAGTAACCTCGCGTATCTCGCCGCGGCGTTCGCGCTATGGCGCCTCCTGCGGCGCCATAGCGGCGTGCCGGCCAGCGTCGCGTTCATGCCGCCGCTCGCGGTGCTGATCGGGGTCGGCAGCTTCGCGTTCCACACGCTGGCGACCAGGTGGGCCCAGGTTCTGGACATCGCGCCCATCGGCCTGTTCGTGTTCATCTATGTCGGAAGTTTCCTGCGTTGGTTCTACCGGCTGCCTTGGACGTGGTGCCTGGCCGGCGTGGCCGGGTTCGCCTGTGTGACCGCCGCGTTCATCGCCCTCCTCGGCAGCCAGATCCCCAACCGTTCCGCACCGTACGTGCCGGTGTTGCTGCTCATGATCGGGCTGACCGTGGCACTGTACGGGTCACATCATGAGGACCGGTCCAGGTACTGGCGGGACTTCGCGACGGCCGCCGGGGTGTTCGCGGCAGGCCCGCTCGCCCGCACGATCGACGAGGAGGCCTGCGGGTCCTTCCCGATCGGCACGCACTTCGTCTGGCACCTGCTCACCGGGCTGCTGATCTTCGTGGTCGGCCGCGCCCTCGCGCGCCGCTGGCACTCACTCGCCGAGGCTGGTGATACTCGGCTCCCGGCCACGCCCGCGGGCAGGTCCCGGTCGACTGACTATCGCGCATGATTCCTCTGAGCCAGGACGGCACCGGCCTCACCGCGCAGTCGATCCGCCCGCCGGCGAAGCTCGTCCGCCCGGGTGTCGAGAGCACGTCGCGCGGCGAGCAGTTCCCTTTCCGGCACGGCGTCATCCCCCAGCAGGCCCCGCTCCCCCGATCGGGACCCGTTCGAGCCCACCTGCCCGGCGACCGGCCGCATCCGATCGTCGAACCGGTGCCGTTCGTCCACGAGGCTCGCCAGCTCCGCGCCGATGCGGTCGAGGTCCCGGCGCAGCCGGCGACGCGCGCGTTGCAACGCCGGCCCCGGGACGCCGGCCCGCCGGCTGCGGCGCAGGTCGGCGCGCAGCCGTTCCAGGTCATGGTGCACCTGTTCCTCCAGCCGGGACAGCCGCCCCTGGGCCTGCCTCGCCACCAGCCGCGACATCTGCCCGGTGATCAGCGGAGACGTCGCCAGCGTACGGACACCCGTGACCATCACGGCCAGGCCGAGCACCACCCCGGCCAGCGGCTCGCTGCTCACCGCGGCGGGCAGCGACGCCGGCAGCGGGGCTATCTCGTAGGCGCTCTGCAGCAGCAACGCACCGACGATCGCCGTGGCCACGACCGACCGGGGCTGCCAGGACACCAGGACCGCATCGATCCCGCGGGTGGTCAGCAGGTGACCGATGCTGCTGGTCAGGGCGGCCTGCGTCGCGGACAGCAGGCCCACGGCCGTGGCCAGCATCGGGGCCCGCCGGGCAGCGGCGAGCCGCCGCGTCCCCCACACCGCACCGCACACCAGCCCGCCGACCACCGCGCCGGCGAGGACCCAGCCGAACGTCGAGACGGCCCCCGGATCGCCCGGATGCGGATCTCCGGCGATCAGGAAGAGCACGAGGCCACTGGCCGTCGCCGCGGCCGCCCAGTCGCGGCGCGGCACCGCCCGCTGCGCCAGCAGGGCGGCGAACGGCAGGGCGAACAGTAGCTGGCAGATCTGCAGGGATTCGACGAGGGCCACCGCGCCCCGGCTCAGCGCCGCCGCGGCCAGCACATTGCCGATCACCGCGACGGCGACCCCGACATCCCACCACGGTCGCCGCACCAACCACAGCAGCAGCCGCAGGACGTCATCGGGCGGCGCCCGGAAGGCAACCCGCTGCTGGATCACCGCGGCCACCGCGAAACACACCGCGGAACCAAGGCCGAGCAGATAGGTCGCCACTCCCCCTCGATCCCGCGATGTACCTTCCCGGGGAAGGTCAGGGCCTCACACGGCCGGCCCGGTGCGGTCCGGCCGTTCAGATCCCGCTCATCATGCCTGCCAGATCCAAGATCAGGGAAATGACCCCGGTCGGGCCCCCACCTTCGTCCGCCGCCGGGTACCACGCCCGGGCTCGGGAATCCGCGCGGGCGGGGAGGTCACCCACGGTCGACGGCGTGGGCCTGCTTGTGGAGCTGGTAAATCCAGGGCGGGATCGTCGCCCAGAACACAATGATGTTACCGATGATCACCCCTTTGGCTCCGCCGAGGAGAAGGCCCGTGACCGGGCCGGCGAGCAGGAAGGGCGTGAAGAAAAGATTGATCCAGAAGGTGAGTCTGGTCCGGCCGAAGGCGTAGAGCACGGCGGCCGGTCCTACCGCCAGCGCCGGCCCGGCCTGCGCGATCATCGCGAGGAGAAGGAGTTCATGGGTCTGGCTCCAGGTATCGCCCAGCAGGGCCGTCCCGAAATCGTCGGGGAGGATCAGGAAGATGAGGGTCCACAGCACGCTGGAGGCGACCACCAGCGCGGACACGACGTAGGCGGCGCGGATGATCCGACGGGCCGGGGCACCCCTGCGGCGGGCGAACTCGGGGATCGCGAAGCTCATCAACGCGACGGCCAGGTTCGTCGTGGGGGCGAGCAGGGTCTGCAGACCGCGCAGAGCACCGACGAGCGCCGGCGAGCCGACCGCGGCGATGATCAGAGTCGACGTCTGCTGCGCCCCCTGGACCGTCACGAACTCGGCGGTCATGAAGCCGGTCGTCTCGCGGTGACCAGTGAACCAGGCAAGCGCCCGCCCCGGGGCGGGCCAGACCCGATGCTGCCCGATGCCGACCAGCACGGCCAGCGCCGCGGCGGCACCCCAGACGAGGACCATCACCGGCGCGCCGCCGGCCGCATCCGGCCCGCCGATGGCCAGCAGGACGATGCCCACGCCCATCCCGGCAGCCCAGACGAGATCGTTGACGACGGCGCGGAGGGGACGTCCCTGGGCGAACGACGTGTAGCGCCAGGCATCCTGCACCAGCAGGGCCGGCATGACCACACCCATCGCGATCAGGTTCGTCCCGACCACGCCCTCGAGGACGCCACCGACCGCCATCAGGCCGGCGCCCACGACGGCACCGAGTACCAGGGCCAGGCCGGACGCGGCGCGAGCGGCGGCGCGGAACGCGGCCGGGGCGGCGGCAGCGTAGCTGATCCCCAGGGGCGCCGTGGCAGCGGCGCGCGACAGGCCGACGACGATCGCGAAGATCGTGTAGGCAATCGCGAACGCACCGAACTCGGTCGGGTCGACCCGGCGGGCGATTATGAAGTTGATCGCCGCGTTGGTGCCACTGGACACGACCTGGTCGACGATCGTCCACAGCGCGTTGATCCGGCCGCGGGACCGGGACGGGTACGGATCGGCCGCCGGTAGATCCGCCGCTGGAGCCGCCGCGATATGCTCACGCGTGGCACCGATGGTCAGACCGTCGGTGACGGCGGGGCCGTCGGGATACGCCCACCGCGATCCGCTCACGCCGACAACTCTACCGTGACGTAAGAGTCATCTCGGCGCATGCCGCCCCCGGACAGGCACAACACAGGGAACGGGGCCCGCACAGTAAAGACACAGGATCCGCGTAGCGCACAGGATTCACACAGTAAGGGCACAGAATCCGCGAAGCCGCCGGACCGATCGTCTACCCATGACGTACTTCCCGGTCCCGAGACGGCCTTCGAGATGACCACCGTTTCCCCCCTCGTGAACGCACCCGGTGTGGACGTGCCCGGTGTGGACGTGCCCGGTGTGGACGTGCCCGTGCGGCATCCCGCGGGCCGCCCCCGCCTTCCCGGCCCCGCGGCCGGATCGGCCGCCTGGTACGCGGCCCGGCCGGCGACCCCGCGTGGATCCGGCCGTCGCTGCTGGCCCTGCTGGCGGCGACTGCGGTCCTCTACCTGTGGGACCTCAGCGCGTCCGGCTACGGCAACGGCTTCTACGCCGCCGCCACCACCCAGGCGGCCACGCACAGCTGGAAGGCGCTGCTGTTCGGCTCGCTGGACTCCGGCAACGCCATCACGGTCGATAAACCGCCGGCCTCGCTGTGGGTCTCCGGTCTGTTCGCCCGGGCCTTCGGGTTCTCGAGCTGGACCGTGCTGGCACCGCAGGCGCTGGAGGGCGTCGCCGCGGTGGGGCTGCTGTATGCCACGGTGCGCCGGATCTCCGGTGCCGCCGCCGGCCTGCTCGCCGGCGGCGCCTTCGCGCTGACCCCGGTCGCGGTGCTGATGTTCCGGTTCAACAACCCGGACGCGCTGCTGGTGCTGCTGCTCGTCGCCGCCGCCTACTGCACGGTCCGGGCCACCGAACGGGCGAGCCTGCGGTGGCTGCTGCTGGCCGGCACCTGCGTGGGCTTCGGCTTCCTCACCAAGATGGCGCAGGCGTTCCTGGTCGTCCCGGCCCTCGGCCTGGGGTACCTGACGGCCGCG
Source organism: Frankia sp. CoWAU3 (assembly GCF_977971855.1). Classification (NCBI taxonomy): domain Bacteria; kingdom Bacillati; phylum Actinomycetota; class Actinomycetes; order Frankiales; family Frankiaceae; genus Frankia; species Frankia sp. CoWAU3. The sequence goes on from NZ_CDWWXB010000086.1 coordinate 10,067, forward strand.
CCGACCGGTCTGCGCCGACGGCTCGCGCACCTCGCCGGCGCCGTGGCCGCGATCGTCGTCTCGGCCGGCTGGTACCTCGCCCTGGTCGAGCTGTGGCCGGCCTCGTCACGCCCCTACATCGGCGGCTCCACCAACAACAGCCTGCTGGAGCTCGCGATCGGCTACAACGGCCTCGGCCGCATCTTCGGTGGCTCCGCCGGTGGTGGCGTGGGCGGGGGTATGACCAACGGTTTCGGTGGCGCCACCGGCATCACCCGGCTGTTCGGGGCGAGCATGGGGGCGGAGATCTCTTGGCTGCTGCCCGCCGCGCTGATCGTTCTCGTGGCCGGCCTGTGGTTCACCCGGCGGACGCCGCGCACCGACCAGACCCGGGCTGCGCTCGTGCTCTGGGGCGGTTGGCTGCTGGTCAGCGGGTTGGTGTTCAGCTTCATGAGCGGCATCACCCACCCCTACTACACGGTCGCCCTCGCCCCCGCCGTCGCCGCGCTCGTCGCGTCCGGTGGAACCGTGTGCTGGCGTGGACGGGCGCGGATCTCGCACCGCGCCACCCTGGCCGCGATGATCGCGGTGACCGGGCTGTGGGGCTTCGTCCTGCTGGACCGGGTGGCGTCCTGGCTGCCCGTGCTGCGCTGGATCATCCTCCCGGCGAGCGTGCTGGTGGCCGTCGCGCTGGTGGCCGGTGCCGCCCGGCTCACCAGGATCACCGCCGTGCTCGCGGCAGCGACCGTGATCAGCGCCTCGGCGGGCACCTCGGCCTATGCGCTTGCCACCGCGGCGAACCCGCACAGCGGCTCCATCCCGATCTCCGGTCCCGCGGTGGCCGCCACGGCCGGCGGCGCCAGGGGTGGGCCGGGCGGGGCCGCGGCGGGCGGCGGCCTGCCCTCCGG
>NZ_CDWWXB010000086.1:11259-14286 GCF_977971855.1 Frankia sp. CoWAU3
GGAACCCCACCGGGCTCGTCCAGCGGTTCCTCCGGTTCCTCCAGCGACTCGCCGGTGGCAAGGAGCACGGGGAGCACGGCTCTGGTCGCGCTGCTCAGGACGAGCACCACGACCTGGGCTGCCGCCACCACCAGCGGTGCGACCACCGCCGCCGAGCTGGAGCTCAGCAGCGGTAAGGCGGTCATCGCGATCGGCGGATGGGACGGCAGCGACCCGGCACCGACGCTGGCGCAGTTCGAGCAGTGGGTCAGCGAAGGCAAGATCCACTACTTCGTTGCCGGCGGGACCGGGATGGGCGGGGGGCGGAACTCCACCTCTGGCAACGAGATCACAGCCTGGGTGGCGGCGCATTTCACCGCCACCACGGTCGGCGGGCAGACGGTCTACGACCTCACCACGTCCGGCATGAGCTGATCACACGATGTGCCGAGGACGGCACAAAGAGCAGGGCAGCATCAGGGGCAGGGCGGTTCCGCCGGGGCCGCCGCGGCTCCATTGCCGTCGCGGCTCGCCGCCCCGCACGGGTCGCCGCGGGCCGTCGGCACCTCACAGGCCGTCGGCGAGCTCGCGGATCTGCTCGATGAGACGCACCCGCTCCAGGTGCGTCGGCGCCACCGGATTGACGGCGAGCGTCGTGACCCCGGACTCCGCGAACACGGCGAGCCGTTCGGCCACCCAGCCGCGCGGCCCGATCAGGGAGAGCCTCTCCAGCAGGCCGGCCGGCACCGCGGCGGCGGCTTCCTCCTTACGACCCGCGAGGTAGAGGTCCTGGGCAAGCTTCGCCTCCGCGGCGTAGCCGTAGCGGTGAGCCAGGTCGTTGTAGAAGTTGCGGCCCCGCGCGCCCATGCCCCCCATGTACAGCGCGAGCTGCGGCCGGTCGGTGTCGCGCAGCGCGGTGACGTCGTCGCCGACGGCCAGGGACGCCCCGGCCCAGACGTCCAGGGTGCCGAGCGCCGGGTCCCGCTTGGCCGTACCGGCCCGCACCGCCTCGCCCCACACCTCGTCCGCGCTGTCCGGCAGGTAGAAGGCGGGCATCCAACCCTCGGCGAGCTCGGCAGCGAGCTCGACGTTCTTCGGACCGAGCGCGGCCAGCACGATCGGGATCCGGTCCCGCACCGGTCGATTAATGATCTTCAAGGGCTTGCCGAGGCCGGTCCCCCGCCCCGCGGTGAGCGGGATGTCGTAGTGATGGCCGTGGTACTCGAGGACCTCCCGGCGCCAGACCTTCCGGCAGATCTCGATGGTCTCGCGGGTCCGGCCCAGCGGGGCATCGTAGGGGACGCCGTGGAAACCCTCGATGACCTGCGGCCCCGACGCGCCGATCCCGAGGGTGAACCGCCCGCGCGAGACGAAGTCGAGGCCCGCGGCGGTCATCGCGATGAGGCTCGGGGTGCGCGTGTAGAGCTGCATGATCCCCGAGGCGATCTCGACGCGCGAGGTCCGGGCGGCGAGGAACCCCAGCTGGCTGACCGCGTCGAAGCTGTAGGCCTCGGCGACCTGGACGACCTGGAGCCCGGCCTTCTCGTAGTCGGCGAGCCCCGAGACGGTCTCCTCGAAACCTCCGCTGTACCCCAGCGACATCGCGATACGCACGTACGCCACTCCTCCGGCAGGCTCCCGCCACGGCCCCCTCGACCCTGGCATCTCACCCCCGAGTTTGCCTCCGGCCGCGACTCAGGCATTCTCGGCCAGGACTGGGAGTGTTGTTTTGTTCTTTTATGGTCTTGTCTTTTATGATCTTGAGTGTGAATGCTCGTCAACACCGTTGATTATCTTGGTTTCCCCGGGCACCCGTCCGCAGCACCGCCGGGATCACCGGATTCGGCGTGGATGCAGCCGCGGGTGGCTCGCAACGGGCGGCCACTCCCGCCCCACCGGTTCTGGATGATTTCCGCGGCGATGGAGACGGCCGTCTCCTCGGGCGTGCGCGCGCCCAGATCCAGTCCGATGGGTGAGCGCAGCCGGGCCAGGTCGGACTCGCTCACCCCGTCCTCGCGCAGCCGGCGCAGCCGGTCGGCGTGGGTGCGCCGCGACCCCATCGCCCCGACGTATCCGGCCGAGGAGCGCAGCGCCGCGCGCAGCACCGGGAAGTCGAATCTGGGGTCGTGGGTGAGGACGCAGATCACCGTGCGCGCGTCGACCTCGGTGCGGGCGAGGAACGCCGCCGGTCGCTCGCATACCACCTCGTGGGCGTCGGGGAAACGGCGAGGAGTGGCGAAGACCGGCCGCGCGTCGCACACCGTCACCCGGTAACCGAGGAAACGCCCGATGCGGACCACCGCGGCGGCGTAGTCGATCGCCCCGAAGACCAGCATCCGCGGCGGCGGCGCGAACGAACAGACGAACACCGGTACCGCGTCGGGTCGCCGCTGCCCGTGGAGACCCCCTGCCCGTGAAGACCGTAGTGACGCAGGCCGCTGAGCCCGGCCGCGAGCATGCCACGGGCGTCGTCGACCGCGGTCACCTCGCACCCGGTCACCTCGAACCCGGACGCACCGAACGAACCGGCGGTCCGCTCCGGCCACACCGCGACCTGGCTGCCCAGCCGCTCGCCACCGACCACGGTCAGCAGCGCCACCGGCTCGTCGGCGGCGATCGCCGCAAGGACCGCGTCGAGCGGCGATGGCCCCGGGTCCGACTGGCCCGGCGGGGGCGACAGATCTGACACGTCTGACACGTCTGGCAGGTGCGGCAGGTGCGGCAGGTGCGGCAGGTGCGGCGTAACAACCAGATCGATGACGCCGCCGCAGGTGAGTCCGACGGCGGCCACGTCGTCATCGCGGATCCCATAGGTCTCGAAGGCCGGCGTCCCCGTGCGGACCACCTCGGCGGCCACCTCGTACACGGCGCCCTCCACGCAGCCGCCGGACACACTGCCGACGACCTCGCCATCGGCAGCCACAGCCATCGCCGCGCCCGGCTGGCGCGGCGCGCTGCCCCGGACATCGACGACCGTGGCCACCGCGAACGCGGTGCCCGCCGCCCGCCACCGGCGCAGGGTGCCGGCGATCTCGCGCACCACCCCCA
>NZ_CDWWXB010000087.1:0-7854 GCF_977971855.1 Frankia sp. CoWAU3
CTTACGTTCCGCGAAACGCTGGCGGGTCGCGCCCCTTCGTGGTCGCCTATCGTTAGTGGTCCACCGCGTCGCCCACCACTCGGCGGCAGGAACATCAATTCCGTTCGTCAGTACTATGTGAAGTGTGTGATAATATGAAGAAGGATCTTGACTTTTCCCTAGTCGACCGGGCTCTGCCGGACCCGGCCGGCGTACCCGGTGACGGCCTGATGCTGCGGTCGGCGATGTCCTCGAAGCCGCCGGCCACCCCACGGCAGCGTCCTGACCACGGCACCGAGGCGAGCTTGAACCGACCTCCGATGGCGCGACCCTACGCTGCGGCGGGTGTCCTGTTCTTCGATGAAGAAGACCGCATACTGCTCGTTGAACCGTTGTACAAGCCAGGCTGGGACATTCCGGGAGGCTTTATCGAACCGGGGGAATCGCCCTACTCGGCGTGCGTACGGGAGGTCGCCGAGGAGCTCGGTATCGCCCCACCGATCGGTGGTCTGCTCGCGATCGACTGGGCGCCATGTCTTAACGACGGGTGGCTCGACAGCGAGATGCTGGCCTTCGTCTTCGACGGCGGTGTGCTGCCTGCCTCATGGCGGGAGCGCATCCGGGTGGACATGGACGAGATCATCAACTGCGCGTTCGTCCCCGTGGACGAGGTGGGCGGGTTGCTGTCGTCCCCGCACGCGCGACGGGTCCGTGCCGCCGCGGCCCTGCGGGGGGTGCCGCAGCGTAGCGGATATCTGGAGTTCGGTAATCAGATTCCCGAGCCCGTCGGTGGTTCGGTGAGCGTCGCGTCGCTCGGTGAACCGGATGCTCGGGGCGCGGGCGCGGCTCAGGCGCTCGCGGGGCCACCCGCATGTGGCGCGGTGATGATGTCCAGCTTGGCGAACGAGGTGATGGAGGCATGACCGCCGGCGTCTCGGTGAGGATCCGGCGCACCGCCGGCTTGGCGTGACGGTTGCGCACCCACGCCCCCAACCGGGCCCGGGCATAGGGGAACAACGTGCCCAGTACCGTCGCGGTCGCGCTCGTGGTTCCTTCGATGGCGACGAACGTGTCCTCGGCCGGCTCACCGTCCTGGCCGATCCCGGCAGGCCAAGCGCCGCGGGGCGCCCGCCGGCCAGGCGGACGCCCCGCGGGCTGTCACTGTTCGGGTGGTCCCGCATTGTTCGGGTGGTCCCGTGAAGATCAGCGCATGGGCTCGCCGGTGCGTGAGCTCCGCTCCTCGCGGGCTGCCTGCCCGGGAAGCGGGCGGACCGGCCCCCGGCCGCGGAACGGCCCGCGACGGCGTCCTCGGGCAGCGGGGTGTGCCGGATCTCCTCCAGATCCTCGGCGGACTCGACGGAGATCCGCGGCAGGACCCGGTCGAGCCAGGCCGGCACCCACCAGTTCGCCGTGCCGAAGATGTGCATCAGCGAGGCCACCAGCACGGTCCGGATGATGAAGGCGTCGATGAGGATCGCCGTCGAGAGCCCGAGGCCCATCAGCTTGATCACCCGTTCGTCACCGAGGATGAACGAGGCGAAGACCAGGATCATGATCGCGCCAGCCGCGGAGATGACCCGGCCGGTCTCGGCCTGGCCGAGCGAGACGGCGATCCGGTTGTCCCGGCGCGCGGTCCACTCCTCGTGCATCCGGCTGACCAGGAACACCTCGTAGTCCATGGACAGGCCGAACAGGATCGCGAAGAGGATCACCGGGATGAACGCCTCGACCGGGCCGCCGCTGATGCTGAACAGCGATGCGCCCCAGCCCCACTGGAACACCGCGACGACCACGCCGAAGGCCGGCCCGACCGCGAGCAGGTTCATCAGCGAGGCGGTCAACGGGACCAGCAGGCTGCGGAACACCGCTACCAGCAGCAGGAAGGCGAGGAGAACCACGACCCCGATGAACAGCGGCAGCTTGCCCGACAGCGTGCTGGAGAAGTCCTCGAAGGTGGCCGTGATGCCGCCGACGTAGATGCCGGTGCCGGCATGGTTCGCCTGCGGGATCACGTGGTCGCGCAGCTGGTTGAGCAGCTTCGAGGTCGCCTCGGCCTGCGGGCTCGTCGTCGGGTACAGGGTGGCGATCGCCGCCTGCCCGTTTGGGCTCGGCCGCGGGGCCGAGACGGAGGCGACGCCTGGTGTCGCGCGGGCCGCCGCCACCACGGCGCGGAGGCTTGCCGTGTCCTGCGGCGAATGGATCTCGGCGACGATGCTGAACGGACCGTTGAACCCCGGTCCGAAGCCCTCGGCCAGCAGGTCGTAGCCGCGCTTGGTGGTCTTGGCGGTGTCGCCGTTGCCGAGATCGGACGAGCCGAGCCGCAGCGAGAGGAACGGGATCGCGATGACGGCGATGACCACCGCGCTGACCACCGCGAACAACTGGGGCCGCCCCTCCAGCCGCTTCGCCCAGTGCCACCAGACGCCCGAGGTGCTTTCGTGCACCGGGCCCTCCTCGGCCAGCCTGCGCCGGTCGCGCCGGTTGAGTACCTTCATGCCGTAGAAGCCGAGCAGGGCCGGCAGCAGGGTGACGGCCGCGGTCATCGTCATCGCCACGGCTACCGCAGCCGAGATCGCCACGCCGTAGAGGAAGCTCACGCCGAGCGCGAACATGCCGAGCAGCGCGATGCAGACGGTCATGCCGGCGAAGAGCACGGCGCGCCCGGAGGTGTTGACCGCGGTGACCGTGGCCTCCTCCGGGCTCTTGCCTGCGCGTAGGCCGATGCGGTGCCGGTTGACGATGAACAGGGCGTAGTCGATGCCGACGCCCAGTCCGATCAAGGTCGCGAGGACCGGGCTGAACTCGGCGATCGTGAGGACGTGGGAGAGCAGGATGATCAGGATGCTGCCGACCCCGAGGGCCATGATGGCGGTGATCAGGGGCAGAGTGACGGCCAGCAACGAGCCGAAGGCGACGAAGAGGATGATCGCCGCGGCGATGATGCCGATCAACTCGCTGTAGCTTTGCTGCTGCTGCTCGATGATCGAGACGACCTGACCGGTCGCCTCCACCTGCAGGTCGTCGCCGCCGTAGCCTCGAGCGGTGCCGACGAACCGCTGGATGTCGTCCTTGGGTAGCTCGATGCCCTGCAGGTCGAAGTCGACGGTCGCGAAGGCCGTGTGCCCGTCCTTGCTGATCTGGGCGGCGCCCCGCGGCCCGTATGGGCTCGTGACCCCGGTGACGTGCGGGACCTTGGCGAGCTCGCCGAGCATCTCGCTGGCCCGATCGGAGATGGCACGGTTGGTGATACGAGTCTTGTCACTGTGCAGCACGATGGTGGCGCTGTCTCCCGACGCCGCCGGGAAGTCGCGTTGCAGGAGGTCGATGGCCTTCTGCGAATCGGTGCCGGGCAGGGAGAAGGCGTCCTTGTAACTACTTCCGGCCACCTGGCTGATGCCGCCGAGCCCGAGCAGCGCGACGATCCACAGGAACAGGACGAGCCGACGGTGCCGGAAGCACCAGCGGGCGAGCGAGGCCACGGTTTCCCCTCGGGCGTTGGTGATCGGTGGTGTCGCTACCTGCGACGTCATGCTGACGATTTGCTGCTGATTGCTACCGAGAAACTTACCGGTCGTTCAGTAGGTAGAGTTGAGGGTAACATCCGTCGCGGACTCGATCGGGGGGGTGTATGGCCGCCATGACCGATCCGGCATCGCCCGATCCACGGGGCGATACCAGATCGCGGATCCTCGCCGCCGCCATGAGCCTCTTCAGCGAACAGGGGTATGCCGGCACCTCGGTGCGGGACATCTCCGAGCGGCTGGGAGTGACGAAGGCGGCGCTCTATTACCACTTTCCGTCGAAGGAGTCGATCCTCGACGCTCTGCTGGAGCCCTTCGTGTCCGAGCTGGGTCGACTTGTCGATCTTGTTCGGCAGTCCCCGCCGCCCCCCCGGATCATCATCGAGCGATTCGTCGAGGCGCTGGCGGGCCCCGGTGGCGTGCTGCTCGTCTTCGCCGACGACCCTTCGGTGATTCACCGTAAGATCGGCAAGAGCGACATACTGTCGCTGCAGCAGGCCCTCGTGCACGGGCTCGCGGGGCCGGCTCCCACCCATCTTGGGTTGCTGCGCGCGTACTGCGCGGTCGGATCCCTGCGGGGGGGGATCATCGGGATGGCGATCGAACGTGCCCAGGCCGCCGCCCGGCAGTCCACCAGCGCCGACGAGGAGCGCCGCGGCGGCGCGGGCGAGGCGGTCATCTGCTCTGAGCGCATCCGGGTCCTTGTCTCGCAGGTATCGAGGACATTCACCCCGCTGGTCTCCGCCGCGGAGCAGGGGGAGATCGTGGCTGCTGCCCTCGCCGCTCTCGGTGACGATCCCGCTGACTCCGTCTCCGCCGCTGACTCCGGCGGCTGCGGCGCGGTGGGTGATGAGGGGCATGAAAGTGACAGGTCTCCCTCCGGTGCTGACCCGACCGGGTCACGGGATGCTCCGGTCGCCGACGCGGGTCCGGTCGAGACATCCTGCCCGGCGCACGAAGAACGTCCTGCGTGCCGGGAGGCCGCGGCGCCTCACCGGCCTCCCGTGCCGGACCTGGCCTCCGTCCGGTTCCACTGACGACTGTATGCGCCGGACCGTGAGCGATCCGGTGCATCACCCCTTCGTATCCAGCCACCTTCGCGGTTCATGTGCCTCATCTCACTCTTCAGACGTTCGTAGATGGTGGTCCGTCTATTTGGTCGTGGCAAATGCCGCTTTCGCTCTTGTTTGTCTGGGGCGGTAGGGTGGTCGTGTGTGGAGGATGGATCAGCGTTTGGATGATGAGCCTTCCGCCTGTCCGGCGCACGCCGCGGACGGGTCGACACATCTGCCGCCGGAGGTAGGTCTCGGCGGCTTTGCCTCCGTCGCGGCCGGTGATCCTGTGGTGACCGGATCGGACTGACGGGAGGGTGTTGGCGTCGGAGCAGGCCGACCATGACCCTGACGCCGTGTACCGGCATCGAGTCGGCAAGGTGTCGTCGGCGCGTCCTTCCTCCGGAGGCAATGCGGTTGTAAATAGTCCGCAATACCCAGTCGTCGATGTGGAGCCAGTTCGAAGTCCCCGGAAGAAAGTCTCTGAGAGCAGATTCCGAATCGATCGGACCGCTGTCATATCGGGCGACGCCGGGCGGTTGGGATGAGGGAGTGTGATAGGGAGTCCGGAGTCGCGCTAGGCCCCCGCCGTCCGATGTCGCCCATCTGACCATGGACGATCCGGCGACGGGACGGTGGAATGGTGGCAGTCGTGAGCCCGGTGGCGCGGAGTTACCAACGCGCCGCGGATCCGGAGCCCGGCGTTGATGAGATGAGCAGTGGCTGTTCGGATCGGTGCCGCCCGCCAGGGTGGCCGACGCAACGATCCGGCCGGCGAGTTCGTGCCAGCGGACCACACCGAATCACCTTCGGTCGGACCACCTCGCAACGCGGGGCGACGAGTAGGGAAAGTTGTAGGTGACGTGCAACCAGTGCCCGCGGGGGAGAACGGCGTGAGGGGAATGACCGGAAGCGGTGTGTCGTGAGCACCCGGTCTCGCCCCGCTTTCGGTAACGGAGTGTCTACATCTCTCACCGGGCTGGCCCTACGGGCCGGCTCGGTCGTCTCGACCTGGCCGCCCCGGACCGCCGTCATCACGGGAGCATCCAGCGGTATCGGCCGGGAGGCCGCGCTGCTGCTGGCCGCGGACCGATGCCGGTCGCTGCTGGTCGGTCGCAACGGGGCCGCGCTTGACGAGGTGGCCGCGGCGACCGAGGGGCACCGGATCGCGGTCGACCTGTCTAGTCCCGGCTCGGAACTGATGGTCTCCTCCCGGGCGACCGAGCTTCTCGGCGAGGTCGACCTGTTGGTGTGCTCGGCCGGTCTCGGGGCGGCGGGCCCGTTCGAGGTGATGTCCCCGGCCGCGATCGCGGAGCTGGTCACGGTCAACGTGCTGTCGCCGATGATGCTGGTCCGGGCCATGTTGCCGGCCATGCTCGACCGCGGCCAGGGGCGCATCCTGCTGGTGGGCAGCATCGCCGGCGCGCTGGGAGTGCGCGGTGAGGTCGCCTATTCCGCTACCAAGGCCGCTCTGCTCGGTTTCGCCGACGCGTTGCGGTCCGAGGTCGCCGGTCGCGGTGTGACGGTGACCCTGTGTCTACCTGGTGTCGTCGACACACCATTTTTCCACCGCCGTGGCGCGCCCTACGTCCGTCGCTGGCCCCGGCCCATACCGGCCGGGCTTGTCGCGCAGCGCATGCTGGCGGCCACCGGACGCGGCGACGCCGAGATCTGGGTGCCACGCTGGTTACTCGGCGCGGTGCGGGTCCACGGTGCGATCCCGTCGGTCTACCGCAGGCTGGCGGGTGTCTTCGGATGATCCGCGGCGTGGTCTACCCGGCCGCTTCCGGCTCTCCGACCGGCCCTGGGGGTGAGCGACACCGACGATGAGAGTGCTGCGGCCGACGGGCGGCCACCGGCCGCAGGCCGCCCAGGTGGTGCCGCCGGAGCATCATTCCGCCCACGGACCTGTGAGGACCAACCGAAGGGGGCCGGCCAGGCGGAGCTCATCCCGATACCGGCCCAGGGCCGGCCCATCTCCCGCACCGGCCCGCGCTGATCGTGCCCATGACCACCCGGTGCGATCCGCATCCTGATCGCCTCGGCGAGACCCGGGCAGCCACCCCACCGCGGAGCCTTCCGAAGAGCCTTCCGAACCCGGGCTCTGCGGGTACGTCCGCGCCGGTCATGGCACCCGGGGATGCGGGATCCGACCCGACCGCGTCCGTAGTGCAGACCGCCATCGAAGGAGAGGCGTATGACAGCCATCGACGCCCGAACCAGCCCATCACGCACGCCTGCCCAGCCGGCCGCGACGGGCCTGGCAACTCCCGCCGAGCAGCTGCTGCGCGCCGCCCCGGCGGAGAACTTCCCGGTCTCGCCGTTCGTTCTGCCTGCGGCGGTTCGTTTCCACTTCAACGCGTTGTACGCCTTCAGCCGGCTCGTCGACAACCTCGGCGACGAGGCGACCGGCGACCGGCTCGCCCTGCTCGACCGGTTGTCGGCGGACCTCGAGGTGATCTGGACAGGCGGGCAGCCGGAGCTGCCGGTCCTGCGCCTGCTCGCGCGGACCGTGCGGGACTGTGACCTGCCCGCCGAACCGTTCCAGCGTCTCGTCGAGGCCAACCGGCAGGACCAGCGGGTCACCCGTTACGAGACCTTCGACGACCTGGTCCGCTACTGCACGCTCTCGGCCGATCCGATCGGACGGATGGTGCTGGGCGTCTTCGGGCTGGCGACCCCCGACCGGGTCGTGCTGTCGGACCGGGTGTGCACCGCCTTGCAGCTCGCCGAGCACTGGCAGGACGTGGCCGAGGACCTCGCCGCCGGCCGGATCTACCTGCCGCTGGAGGATCTGGACACCTTCGGGGTGACCGAGGCCGATCTGCGGGCTTCCGTCGCGAGTCCGGCCGTGCGCCATCTGATGGCCTTCGAGGTTGCTCGGGCCCGTACGGTGATCGACCAGGGTGCTCCCCTGGTGTCGATGGTGCCCGGGCGGCTGCGGCTGGCCCTGGCCGGTTTCGTGGGCGGGGGCCGGGCGGCGTTGGACGCGATCCGGCGCGCCGGCTACGACGTGCTCGGTGGGCCACCGAAGGCGACGAAGCCACGGGTCGCCGAGTTCGCGCTGGCGGCGCTGGCCCGGTCGCTGGCTCCCGGAGCGTCGGCGGTGGCGCACACGGCGGCCGCCGTCGCCACCGCGACCAGCGCGGCCGGGGCCTGGCCGGGTTCCGGTTCCGGTTCCGGTTCCACAGCCCACGGCGGCACCGCCGCGACGAGTACCCAGGCCGGCGTCCCCGCCGCACAGTCCGTTCTTCCGGAGATGGGTGAGGTTCGATGAGTACCGCGGCGCAGTTCCCCGCGGG
>NZ_CDWWXB010000087.1:8314-11684 GCF_977971855.1 Frankia sp. CoWAU3
CGCCTCGGGGGTCGCGGACGCCCTCGGGGTCGCACTCCAGCAGACGAACATCCTCCGGGACGTGCGCGAGGACCTGCTCGGCGGCCGGATCTACCTGCCGCGCCAGGAGCTGAAGGCCGCCGGCGTCGAACTCGAGGTGGACGCGACCGGTCGCCTCGGCGGCCCCCCCGACGCGCTCATCGCGTACCTGCGGACGTCGGCGCGGCGAGCGGAGGAGTGGTATGGGCGTGGGCTCGTCCTGCTCGACCTGCTCGACCGGCGCAGCGCGGCCTGTTGTGGAGCGATGGCCGGCATCTACCTGCGGCTCAACCGGCGGATCAAGACCGATCCGTCCGCGGTGCTCGATCGCCGGCTGGCGCTGCCCGGCTGGGAGAAGGCGGTCGTCGCCGCCCGCAGCCTCGCGGGGCGGCCCGAGATGAGGGCGGCATGACCACGGGTGGCGGTGCGGACGTCGCGCCGGCACGGGGGACGCGGCCCGCCGGGCGGACGGACGAACGCCCGCATCTCGCCGTCGTCGGCGGCGGGCTCGCGGGTATGGCCGCGGCGCTGCTGGCCGTGGACAGCGGGGCCCGCGTGACCCTGCTGGAGGCGCGTCCCCGCCTCGGCGGGGCGACGACGTCGTTCCGGCGCGGGCAGCTGTGGATCGACACCGGCCAGCATGTGTTCATGCGGTGCTGCACGGCCTACCGTGGGCTGCTGCAGCGACTCGGCGTCGAACACCTGACCACCTTGCAGTCCCGGCTGGACGTGCCGGTGCTGCTCGGCGACTCGTTGACCCGGACCCGGCTGCGCCGGACGAGGGTCCCGCTGCCGGCGCCACTGCACCTGGCCCCGGCGTTGCTGGGATACCAGGCGCTGCCGATCGCCGAACGGCTGCGGGCCGGGCTCGCGGCGTTTCAGCTCGGGCGGCTCGACCAGCGCTCCCCGGCGGTGGACGAGCAGTCGTTCGGCACCTGGTTGTCCACCCACGGCCAGGGCCCCGCGGCGACGAAGGCGTTGTGGGAACTGCTGACGGTCGCGACGCTGAACGTGCCCGCCGCCGGCGCATCCCTCGGCCTCGCAGCCAAGGTCGTGCGGACCGGTCTGCTGGAAGGCGCCGCCGCCGGTGACCTCGGCTGGGCCGAGGTCCCCCTGTCCCGACTGCACGGCGACGCGGCGATGGAGGCGCTCACCGCGGCCGGCGCCGACGTGCGCACCGGGGTGAAGGTCCGGTCCATCACCGCCGCGGGCAGCGGATGGGAGCTGGCCGTCACCGCGGGCGGGACCGGTCGCGGCGCGGCGGTGCCCGGCACCGACGACCGCGGCGTGCTGCGGGCGGACGCGGTCGTGCTCGCGGTGCCGCCGCCCGCCGCCGCGTCCCTTCTGCCGGCCGGCGCCGAACCCGAGGCGGCCCGGCTGCGTGAGCTCGGCGAATCGCCGATCATCAACGTGCACATGATCTATCCTCGACCGGTGATCGACGGCCCGTTCCTGGCCGTGGTCGACTCGCCTATTCAATGGATCTTCGATCGCACGGTCTCCTCCGGGCTCGCCGCCGCCGGCCCGCCCGGTGCCCAGTACCTGGCGCTATCGCAGTCCGCGGCGGAGCCATGGGTCGATCGTCCGGCGAACGAGCTGCGGACCCTGTTCGTCGAGGAGATGGCCCGGCTGTTCCCGGCCGCGCGGGCGGCCGGGCCGCTGGAGGTTTTCGTCACTCGGGAACGTACGGCGACCTTCCGGCAGGTGCCCGGTTCGCTCGCGTTGCGTCCGGGCGCGTCGACCGGCCTGACCGGCTTCGCCCTGGCCGGGACCTGGACCGACACCGGATGGCCGGCAACCATGGAGTCGGCCGTGCGTAGCGGACTCACTGCTGTCCGTGAGAACCTGGCCGGTATGGGGGTCGACGTCAACGAGCCACGCGGGCCGGGCCTGCAGGCCCGAAGGACGGACGGACGGCTCCCCGAGCAGGTGGGTGAGTCGGTACCGGTAGGCACTGAATCGGTGAGCGCACCGGGCGGCGGCGCCACGGCCGCGCAGGTGCGGGATCCACAGGATCCACGAGGGGACAACGCGGTTCCCGCCGGATCGGCGGCGGTCGTCCGGCCGCTTCCGTCCGGCCAGCCAAGGCACACATCCACAGGGGGATTCCCGGTATGACCATGACGGTTCCGGATGCGATCGAGCGTGGGCGGACCCTCACCGTGCCTGCCTTGCGCGCCACGGTGGATCGGCTCCACCCACGACTTCGTCACGTCGTCGCCTACCACCGCGGCTGGGTCGACGCCGAGGGCGCGCCACTGTCCGGCGGCGGGGGCAAGCTGGTACGCCCGGCGCTGGCGCTGCTGTCGGCGCAGGCCGCCGGCGCCCCGGCGGAGACCGGGCTGCCGGCAGCGGTCGCCGTTGAGCTGGTGCACGACTTCTCGCTGCTGCACGACGATCTTATGGACGGCGACACCGAGCGCCGCCACCGGCCCACGGCCTGGACGATCTTCGGTGCCGACGGCGCGATCCTCGCCGGGGACGCGCTGCTCGGCCTCGCGACCCAGGTTCTGCTGGAGGTCGAGGGGGAGCCCGGCCGTCGTGCGGCGCTGATCCTGGGCGCGGGCGTCCAGGACCTCGTCCGTGGCCAGGCCGAGGACCTGATGTTCGAGAAACGGTCGGACGTCAGCGTCGCCGAGACGCTGCACATGGAGGACGGCAAGACCGGCGCTCTGCTGGCCTGCTCGGCCTCCCTCGGCGCCGTGCTCGCCGGGGCCGGTGACGACATGGTCAACGCCCTCGCCGAGTACGGCTCCCGGCTCGGCACCGCGTTCCAGCTCATCGACGACCTGCTTGGTATCTGGGGTGATCCCTCGGTGACCGGCAAGCCGGTGTTGTCGGACCTGCGTTCCCGCAAGAAGTCGGTGCCGGTCGTGGTGGCCCTGGAGGCCGGCGGAGCCGAGGCCGAGGAGCTGCGGGCGTTCCTCACCGGCACCGGGGAGTCCACCGAGGCGGAGCTGACGCACATCGCGGACCTGATCGAGCGGGCCGGCGGGCGGGACTGGACCACCGCCGAGGCCGACGGCCAGCTGAAGGCCTGCGAGAACGTGCTCCGCTCGCTGTCGATGCCCGCCGAGATCGAGGCGGAACTGCTGGCCCTCGCGCGCTTCGTGACCGAACGAGACCGCTGAGGAGACGACAGGTGAGTGCAGTCGCCGTTCCCGCCCGGCCCGGCGATCAGCACGTTGATCGTCTTCATGACCATCGCATGTACGACGAGGGGAGTCGTCGATGAGCCTGACCTCGGACCCGTCCCCGGCTGCTCCAAAGGCCGCGAAGAGCTCGAAGCGCGTTAACATTCCCGCGCCCGCCACGCCCGACGCTTACGGGATCTCCCGGTCCTCGCCACCGC
>NZ_CDWWXB010000087.1:11968-14150 GCF_977971855.1 Frankia sp. CoWAU3
TGTCCGGCGGTGGTGTGCCCGGCGGTGGCGCGGCGACCGCCGACGGCACCCCGCCCACGACGCAGACCCTGGTCGATCCGGACCTGGCCGCGGCGATGACCGCGGCCAACCAGGCTCGGGACCACCTCCTCGGGCTGCAGTCCGAGGAGGGCTGGTGGAAGGGCGACCTCGAGACGAACGTCACGATCGACGCCGAACACCTGTTCATGAAGCAGTTCCTCGGCATCCGCACCGAGGAGGAGACCGAGCCGATCGCCCGGTGGGTGCGGTCCCAGCAACTCGCGGACGGCGGCTGGGCCACGTACTACGGCGGACCCGCCGAGCTGTCCACCACGGTCGAGGCGTACATCGCCCTGCGTCTGGCCGGTGACGAGCCCGACGCCCCGCACATGGCGGCGGCGGCCGCGCTCATCCGCTCCCAGGGCGGGGTGGCGGCCGCCCGGGTGTTCACCCGCATCTGGCTGGCGACCTTCGGCGAGTGGTCCTGGGACGACGTGCCCGTCCTGCCGCCGGAACTGATCTTCCTGCCGTCCTGGTTCCCGCTGAACGTCTACGACTTCGGCTGTTGGGCCCGCCAGACGATCGTCGCGTTGACGATCGTCGGGTCGCTCCGGCCCGTGCGCGACCTCGGCTTCAGCATCGACGAGATCAAGGTCGCGGCACCCGTGACGCCGCCGAAGCCGGCCCCGCTGCACAGCTGGGAAGGCGCCTTCGAGCGGTTGGACGCGATCCTGCACCGCTATGAGCGCCGGCCGATCAAGGTGCTGCGCACCCTGGCGCTGCGCCGGGCCACCGAGTGGGTCGTCGCCCGCCAGGAGGCCGACGGGTGCTGGGGGGGCATCCAGCCGCCGTGGATCTACTCCGTCATGGCGCTGCATCTCATGGGATACCCCCTCAACCACCCGGTGATCGCCACAGCGTTCCGGGGAATGGAACGCTACATCATCCGGCGCGAGACCCCGGAGGGGCCGACCGCCCAGATCGAGGCATGCCAGTCGCCGGTCTGGGACACCGCGCTCGCGGTGGTCGCGCTCTCGGACGCCGGCGTCCCCGCCGACCATCCCGCGATGGTGCGGGCCGGCCGCTGGCTGGTCGACGAAGAGGTCAGGGTGGCCGGGGACTGGGCGGTCCGCCGTCCGGCGCTCGCCCCTGGCGGCTGGGCGTTCGAGTTCGACAACGACTTCTACCCGGATACCGACGACACCGCCGAGGTCGTGTTGGCGCTGCGTCGCCTGCTCGGTGGCAGCCATGTCACCCCGGGCGGCAGCGTCACCCCGGGCGGCAGCGTCACCCCGGGCGGCAGCGCCGAGCTCTCGCCGGCCGCGCGTGACCGCGCCTCCCGCGGCCTCGCGGCGGTCGACCCGCAGCTGGCCGGGGCGATGCGCGCGGCCGCGGCCCGTGGGGTCGACTGGAGCGTCGGCATGCGGTCGTCGGACGGGGCCTGGGGTGCCTTCGACGCCGACAACGTGCGGACGCTGACAGCGAAGATCCCGTTCTGCGACTTCGGCGAGGTGGTCGACCCGCCGTCGGCGGACGTCACCGCCCACATTGTGGAGATGCTGGCCGACCTCGGCCGTTCCGACCACCCGATCACCCGGCGGGCGGTGCAGTGGCTGCTGGACAACCAGGAACCGGGCGGCTCCTGGTTCGGCCGGTGGGGGATCAACCACGTCTACGGCACCGGCGCCGTGGTTCCGGCGCTGATCGCCGCCGGCGTTCCCGCCGACCACCCGGCGATCACAGCCGCGGTGCGCTGGCTGCTGGAGCACCAGTCGCCCGACGGTGGATGGGGTGAGGACCCACGCTCCTACGACGATCCGGCCTGGATCGGTCGGGGTGAGCTCACCGCCTCGCAGACCGCCTGGGCCCTGCTCGCGCTGCTGGCTGTCGACCCGCACAGCAAGGCCGTCAAACGGGGAGTGCGCTGGCTGTGCGAGACCCAGCGGCCGGATGGGACCTGGGACGAGCCCCAGTTCACCGGAACCGGTTTCCCCGGTGACTTCTACCTCAACTACCACCTGTACCGGCTGGTCTTCCCGCTGACCGCGCTTGGTCGGTACGTGACCCTCACCGGGGTGGCCACGCCATGAACATCTTCGCATCCGCGGCCGGCTGCGACGGGAACGCCGGGGGCGCAGGGGACGTCGGGGACGGCGCGTCCGTCGGGGGCGCAGGGGACGTC
>NZ_CDWWXB010000088.1:0-13310 GCF_977971855.1 Frankia sp. CoWAU3
ATATCTGGGCGTGCGGAGCTGGTTTGCGCGGCCCGTGCCGGGTACGCATGGGGAAAGAGACGCTTCGCTCGCGCTGTGTCGCCCAGGGCGCCCCGAGTCACCCCACAGCACGTCTACAAAACGTCACCAATCACAACGTAGCGTGATCTCTGCGCGGCCCTGCTTTCATACCGGGAAATCCACGGTCACGGGAACCCGGCGGCGCCGGCTTCGCGAGCGGTACCAGCGGCACGACGGCGGGCAAGCACGTGCAGCTGTGCCGCGAGGTCACGGAACGGCTCCAGGGCGGCCGCGGCCAGTTCCAGGCGCAGCAGCCGCTGCGCGGTGAAGGGATCGGAGTCGACCCGTGCCCCGGGGACCAGGTCGGCGAACACGCGCACCCCGTGGACGTCGACGACGTCCGCGCCCGCCGCGTTCACCAGCGCGACGATCTCGGCGGTGGTGAACCCGGCGGGCGGCCGGGGCGCCCCGGCGCCCCGGCCGGTCAGCACGGCCTGCGCCTGCTCGAAGCGACCCGCCAGGGCGCGGGCGAGCACCGTGGCAGCCCGGCCCGCGACGACGAGGCTGAGAACGCCTCCCGGGCGCAGCACCGGCAGGGCCCCCGCCAGCGCGGCCTCGGGATCGTCAACGACGTCGAGGACGGAGTGGCACAGCAACAAATCGGCGGTCTCGGCTCCGACGATGCCGGTCAGGTCAGCCAGATCGCCCTGCTCGGCCGTGACCCGGTCGGCGACGCCCCGTTCGTCGGCGCGACGGCGCAACGCTGCCAGGGCGTCCGGCGACGGGTCCACGACGATCACCAGGTAGCCCTCGACCGCCAGGGGTACGGCGAAGCCACCACTCCCACCGCCCGCGTCAACGATGATCGGCGGGATGGCTGTGGCCGCCGGGGCCACCGACCAGGCCGGAACCCCCGCTGCCGATCCGGGCAGGACCGTCCGCAGGCCGTGCCAGATCGCGGCCTGCCGCAGATCCGCGCCGGTGACATGGCTGGTCATGCGTGTCGCGCCTCCTCACGCCGGCTTCGTCGGCGCCGCCGTCAGCCCGCTCGCCCACGCCGGAGGACCAGGCGCGTCACCGACCCACGGTGAGGCCTATGGCGACCCCGACAACCAGCCCGCCAGCCGACAGCCCTACGACCCGCAGTACCCAGATGTTGCGACGCGCAACGGCGGACGGCACGGCCCGATGCGCGCCGCGGTGCCGATGCTCAGAACCGGTGAGGACCATCGATGATCTCCTGCTCCGCCAACCACTACCCCTCGGAAAGTAACCGATAGTGACCGATGATCACCGTAAACGCAACCGCTCGTCACCCACCCGGGGCGCCGCCGGGCCGACCACGGTCAGCCTGCCCTCGGCCCGGCGACATGACCATCGTGACCTCCCCAGGCCCGACCGGACCGGCGCCGGCGATCATCGGTTGGGACGGCAGGCCCAGCACGCCCTCGACAACCCCGATGAACAGATCGACCTGACGGATCAGATCATCGGCCTCCCGCCTGGTCACTACCTTCAGCCCGGCCTCGGCCGCCGATCGCCGGGCGGCCCCCGCCGCGAAGAACTCCGCCCACTCCGCGAGCTCGGGGGCCACCCGGACAAGCAGGCGCCAGGCACTCACGGGCCGACCGCGACGACCGGGACGGGGCCGGGCCCGGTCCGCCAGGACAGCGGCCGCCGCCCGCAGCGCCGCGAGGTGGGCGAGGGCGTAGCGCTCCCCGGCCGCCTGGGCGTACTCGGCCTCACCGAGACCGCGCCGGGCGGCGACCAACAGATCGTCGCGGGAGCGGCGAGGCAACCCCGCCGCCGACACCAGGGCCCGTCCAACCGGCCCGGTTGATCCACCGTGCGCCCCGGTAGATCCACCGGGGCCGCCAAACGCACCCTTACCGCGGGCCGCTCCTCCCGCCGGGTCCGAGCCACTGTCCGAGCCACTGATCGGCCGACTGGTCACGGTGGCCACAACACCTCCCGAGTCTCGAACATAGATTCGATCACGAAGTAGTGAACCCTCGCCGGGGCCGCCCGTCAAGCATCGAGGTATCGAACACGCGATCGAGCAGATCCGGCGACCTCGGACTCGACCACCCGAAGAAACCAGCCGAGGACGAGCAGGGCCACCACGTCGGGAACCCATCCCAGCCGCGGGTCCGCGGCTTTCCCCCGACAGACATGTCCCGAATCCGCACCTGTCGTCCGGGCCACCCGGGTAACCCTCGGGTCGAGCGCATCCGGATCGGCCACGACAAGCGCCGTTCCGTCCAGCGCAAACCGGATGATGTTCACATCACGGTGACCCACGAGCCCGCTGGCGAACTCGCCGCGGGTCGGCCTGAGCCAACGCAGCGTGGCACCGTCCGACAGGCGCACCCAGCCCCCGTGGCGGCCTGGCTCGAAGGCGGCCAGGGGCACCCGTCCCATGGGTTCGACCAGACGGATCCCGAAACCGTCGAGGTCGGTCTCCAGCACGAACGGCCGGCCGCCATCAGCTCGACCCGGCCCCGCGACCACCAGTCGGCCAGCAGCGCGCCCTCGTCGGTCTCGACGTGCACGTGCCGGACCGAGGTGTGCCGGGATACCGACTCGATCCGGAAGATCAGCTCATGCGGCAGTCCGCCGGCACGTCGCAGGAGAAGGTCCGCCCCGGCCATCGTCCGCGGTGTCCTGGTCCGGGTCACCGCCGGGGTCACCGCCGACGCGGGCCGCCTCGCCAGGCTCCTGGGCACCGTGATCGCCATGTTCC
This sequence comes from Frankia sp. CoWAU3, assembly GCF_977971855.1. Lineage (NCBI taxonomy): Bacteria > Bacillati > Actinomycetota > Actinomycetes > Frankiales > Frankiaceae > Frankia > Frankia sp. CoWAU3. The sequence continues at coordinate 2,744 of NZ_CDWWXB010000088.1, forward strand.
CAACCCCCTCCGCCTCGCCGGCCGTCTCCCGGCCGTCTGCCGCCTCGATTTCGTGGACTCAGTGCACCTCCAAGCGATCAACACCCACTGCACGCACAATCACCAGAACCATTGAGAATGCGTTGATCGGAACACCTGGATTCCGCGATCGGGTCACACGACACCCCACGGAGTCGGACCGCCACCCGCGTCGCACCGGACACCGGGCGCCGGAGCAGGCCTGACGCGGAAACGACAGGGGCCGTTCCAGATCGGTAGTTGCCGCCATGTCCCCTCCCGGCGCACGCTGCGGTAATACAGACATCACCGGGGGTCGTACGAGAGGACCAGATGCCTGACCGCGACAGCCTGCAGTTCGCCATCCTCGGCCCGTTGGAGATCACTGCCGGGGGAGCACCCATCGTGCTCGGCGGCACCCAGCGCAAGGTGCTGATGGCCGCGTTGCTGCTGGAAGCCGGTCAGGTGGTGCCCGGTCACCGGCTGCTGGAGGTGATCTGGGGGGACCCACCGCCGGAGAAGGCGCTGGCCACATTGCGTACCCATGTCAGCGAGCTGCGGCGGCGGCTGGAGACCGGTTCCGAGGTGCTGTTGCGCAAGGGGACCGGGTACGTCCTTGACGTGCGCCCGGAGCAGATCGACTCCGAACAGGCCCGTCGGCTGCTGGAACAAGGCCGGCGCGCGGTGGACGACGGTGACCCGGTGAGCGCGATCGCCCCGTTGCAGGAGGCCCAGGCCCTCTGGCGGGGACCGCCGCTGGTCGACCTGATCGACTACCCGTTCACCCGAGCCTACGTGGACGCCCTCGACGAACTCCAGCTCGACATCGCCAAGACCCGGATCGCCGCCGATCTCTCCCTGGGTCGTCATCACGAGGTCATCGGGGATCTGCGCGTGCTGGTGACACGGCACCCCCACGACGACGGGCTGCGCCGAGAGCTGGTTCTCGCCTTCTACCGGGACGGTCGGATCGAGGACGCGGCCCGGGCCTGCCGGGAGGGCCTGGAGGCGCCGCACGACCTGGGGCTGGACTCCGCGATGTTGCAGCAGCTGCAGGAGGACGTGCTGCGCGGCGCGTCCAGCCTGGCCTGGACCCCGCCCCGCTCGCTCGACCGGCGGGTCTCCGTGGCGCCCACGAGCCAGGGGGGGTACCAGCTGCCCCCGGACATCCGCGAATACACCGGGCGCGACACGATCCAGGCCCAGGTGCACGCCATGCTGACCGATCCGGTCGGGCTGTCACGGGGAACCGTGGTGGCGGCGTTCGCGGGTAAGGCCGGCGCAGGCAAGACCGCCTTGGCCGTGCACATCGCGCATCGCGTCCGCACGGGGTTCACCGACACGCTGTACGTGGACCTGCGGGGCAACAGCAGCCCGCTGGCCCCGGCCCGGGTGCTGTCCCGGTTCGTCCAGACGCTCGGGGTCAGCCGCTCCGCGGTACCGGCCGACCCCGACGATCTCGGCGAGATGTACCGGGAGCTGCTCGCGACCCGCAAGGTCCTGATCATCCTCGACAACGCGGGGGGCGAGGCACAGATCCGGCCGCTGCTGCCGACCAGCCCGGGCTGCGCGGTCATCATCACGAGTCGGTCGCGGCTGCACGGTCTGAGCGCCCCGTACTGGATGGTGGACGTCCTGCTGCCCAGTGACGCGGTGGAGCTGCTGGCCAAGATGGTCAGCACGCAGCGGGTCGACACCGAGCCCGAGGCCGCGCGTGACATCGTCGGCCTGTGCGGCTACCTACCGCTGGCGATCCAGATCGCCGGGCGCAAGCTGGCCGCCCATCCGCACTGGAAACTGGCCCGCCTGGCCGGGCGGCTCGCCAACGAACGCGACCGGCTGTCCTGGCTGGAGGCCGGCGACCTGGAGATCCGGGCCAGCTTCTCGCTGAGCTACGAGGGCCGGCCGCCGGACGAGCAGCGCGCCTTCCGGCTGCTGTCGCTGCCCGCGATGAGCGATTTCGCGCCATGGGCCGCGGCGGCGGTCCTCGACCTCGACGAAGCCGAGGACGTCGTCGACCGGCTCGCCGACGCCCAGCTACTCGAACGACGTGGCGCCGACCGGACGGGAACCGAGCGCTACCGCTTTCACGACCTGCTCCGGGTGTTCGCCCGGGAGCGCGAGACCGGGGTCGGCACCCCGCTCGGCCACCCCGCGGCCCCGGGTCGGATCCCCGAGGCCGGCGGGGACAACCGTCACACCGGCAACGGGCACACCGGCAACGGGCACCACGACGCTGCCGGGGCCCCCTCCACCGTGTCCGGAGAACACCGGGCGGCCTTGGGGCGGCTGCTGTACGCCTATCTGGCGATGCTGCGGGAGGCGGTCGACACCTTCAGCCCCGGCGGGGTGCGCACCCTCACCCCCGTCGCCGAGGACGCGGCTGCGCTCACGACAGGGGCCGTGTTTCGGTTTGAACAGGCAGGCGTCGCCGACCTGGTCGGTCGGCCGCTGGTCTGGTTCGGCGGGGAACGGGGAAACCTCCTGAGCCTGATCGACCAGGCCCACGCGGCCGGTCTCGACGAGCCGACCTGGCTGCTCGCCACCGAGGCCGCCGAGTTCTACGCCTTCGCGGCGCACTGGGGCGACTGGGAGCAGAGCCACGTCCTGGGGCTGGCCGCGGCCCGCCGGGGCGGGCACCGCCTCGCCGAGGCGACGCTGCTGACCAACCTCGCCGAGCGCGACATCACGCTGGCCTTCGAGGACGCCTTCTGGCGACTGGACGCGGACGGCACGGACCCCGACGATCAACCGGCGGTCGAGGTCTACCGGGCTACGGTCGACCACCTGACGCTGGCCACGGAACGCCTCACCCGCGCCCGGAAGATCTTCGTCGACTTCGGCGACGAGCTGGGTGAGGCCCGGACGCTGCGCGGGCTGGCCGACGCCTGCCGCGGTCGGGGGGAGTTCTCCGCGGCTCTGGTCCACTTCGAGGCCGGCCTGGAGATGATGCGCCGGGGCGGCGCCCGCAAGGCCGAGGCGGAGACCCTGGTGAACGTCGCCATGGTCCACGGCGACCGCGACGAGCTCACCGACGGCATCAACTGCCTGACGATGAGCCTGTCGATCGCCCGCAAACTCGGCAACCGCCCGCTGGAGGCGCTGGCCCTGCGCCGGTTGGGCGATCTCCACCGTTTCCAGTACCGGTTGGACCGGGCTCTGGCAAGCTACAACGAGAGCCTGCCGCTGCTCGCCGAGCTACCCGACACCCGCTGGGAGCCACGCGTGCTCATCCGCCGGGGTGACATCCTCGCCCAGATGGACGACCATCCGGCGGCGCGGCGATCCTGGCAGCAGGGCATCACGCTGCTACGTCAGCAGGGCTCCCCCGAGCTGCCGGCCGCCGAGGAACGGCTGAGCGCACCGGTCACGGCCGAGCCCACCCAGTTCACCAGCGGGCGGCTGCTCAGCACGTTCGATCCGGCGTACTTCATCGCCCGGATCGCATCGTCCCGGCGCAGCGTCCGGTTACTCAACACCTGGACGGATCTGGCGACCCCCGAGCACCGGACCGCCTTCGCCGGCGCGGTGCTCGCGGCGGTCGACGCCGGAGCGATCATTCAGGTGCTCCTACTCGACCCGGACTCCCCGGCCGTGGCCGGACGAGCCGCCGACCTCCTGCACAGCGTCGACGTACCGGGCATGATCCGCTCGAACCTGCTGGTCCTCGAGGCACTGCGGGATCGGCTCGCTCCCGTCCTGCGCTCCCGGCTCGCGGTGCGTCTCTACACCGAACAGCCCCTGACGACGTATCACCGCTGGGACACCGGGGCGCTGGTCTCGACGTTCCCCGTCGGGTACTCCTCGGCCGCCGCGACCCAGCACGAGGCGGCCGTCTCCTCCACCCTGGTCCAGTTCGTCGAACAGCACTTCGAGCGGCTCTGGAGTCTGGAAGGGAGCACCGCCTTGGACGACTATCTGCGGGTGCCGCTGCGCGTCTCCCCGTCGGACGCGGGCCATCTCGAGGTACAGACCGAGTTCGTGCGCCTCGACGGGGCGGTGTACGTCTCCTCCCCCGACCTCGTCGCGCTGCTGGGCCGCGGCGGTCCGGACGGCCTGCTCGCGGAGGTGGCGGGCGACGGTCGGCATGTACTGGCTGGAACCGGGCGGTGCCGGATGGTACCCCTGCGCGACAACGACGGCGCCGGGGCCGTGGCCACGGCCTTCGCCGACAAGTACGGGGCCGCCCGGGACAGCTTGCTGCGCCTGTCATCGGTGCGGCGATGAGCACGCTTGTCACCGTCGACTTCTGGCGGGTGCCCCGGCGACGGATCGGTTACGCCCTGGCGCGGATGGCCGCCGACCGTACCGCCCTGCGGCACACACCGGGACTGACCTTCGCAAAACTGCTGGGCACCGGTTCGGCGAGCAGTTTCACCCTGCGCGACGCCGATCCGTGCCAGTGGGCGATGGTCGCCGTCTGGTCCTCCCCGTCGGCGGCCCGTTCCTTCGAACGATCCGCGGCGGTGCCGGCATGGTCGTCGCTGGCCGAAGAACGCTGGCGGATCGACCTTCACCCGCTGTCGTCACGTGGGCGATGGTCACGGCAGGAGCCCTTCGGCGACCCGGCGGCGTCGAACGTTCCGCCTCCCACGAGCGCCCCCGCGGCGGTCGCGGTGATCACCCGGGCCCGCATCGCCCTGCGGCACACCCTCGCCTTCCGCCAAGCGGTGCCGGCGGTGGCGGTCGACCTCGCCGAGGCCGAGGGTCTGATCTTCGCGGCTGGCATCGGGGAGGCGCCGATCGGCTTACAGGGAACGTTCAGCCTCTGGCAGGACGCGGCGTCGCTGCGCAGGTTCGCTTACGGCCGCCCCGCGCACAGCGAGGTCGTCCGGCGCACACCGATGGTCGGCTGGTACAGCGAGGAACTGTTCGCGCGGTTCGCGGTGCTCGGCTCGCGGGGGACGCTGGGCGGGCGGGATCCTCTCCTGCAGGTCAGCCCCGGGCCGACGTTGACGCCGCGTTGAAGATCCAGCCACGGCTCCCCGCCGTATCCGGGCGGGGACACGGCCTGCTTTGACGCCCCGTTGAACGGCACCCGCCACCGTGGAGGGGCCGCCCGCACCTTCCCACGCCCCGCACCTTCCCACGAACCGGGTGAAGCAAGCCGCATGTCGATACCCCGCGAGCAGGCGCCCTGGACGCAGCCCCCCGCCGTCGGGTTCTGATCGCGACACCGGTGAGCGAACGGGTCGCGCGGCTCGTCACTCGGCACGACTCCGCCCGGCTACGCCCGGAGCTGGCCACCCGGCCGACGGGCCTGGCCGACGCCCTGGTCGAACTGCGGCCGCACACCCTCGTCGTCGGGGTGAACGCGGTGGATGGACCGGCACTCGAACGGTGGGCCACCGCGGTCCGCACGGACCCGGCGGAGGCCGGCCGGGACCGACCCCTGCTGCTGGTCCGCCGGGGCACCTCCCTCGCTGCCGTCGACCTGGCCGCCGCGGCCCGCCACCGGATCGAGGTGCGCAACACCCCCGAGGTCAACGCCCGGCACGTCGCCCGGTTCATCGTCTACCGGCTGTTCGACCCGCTCGGCGACGCACCCGGCGCCGAGTCGGCCGGGGCCGCCACGCGCACCGACCGGCCGGGCGTGCTCGGCCTCGTCGGCGCCGGAAACATCAACAGCCGGGTCGCCCGGGAGGGCGTCGCACGCGGCTGGCACCTGGCCGTGCACGCTCCCTCACTCGCGGCGAGGCCGGCGACGATCGCGCGCTGGGCGGCGAAGCACCGACTGCCGGTAGACCGGATCCACGTCGCCCGCACCGTCGAGGACGTCCTCGACGCCGCCGATCTGATCAGCATCGCCGCGCCCCTCGTGCACGACGGGCCCCGGATATCCGCGGGCATGATCGACATGCGGCACGTCAAGTCGTTCACCGGCCGCCGACTCGTGTCGGTCAGCGAACCGCGCGTCTTCACCGACCGGGCGCTGGTCGACGCCTACGACCGCCGCGACCTGGAGGCCGTGATCGACAACGCCCCCCGGTTCCTCGGCCCGGTCCGCGAGCTGCTCGCGGGGCGGATCGCCGAGGACGGCGGGGAGCCGCGGCGCGGATTCACTCTCTGCTCCGTGGCGATGCACAGTCCCGCCTGCAGCGACGATCTCGATCAGGCGTTCCTCGCGGTGGTCGGGCGGGCCGACCTGGACGACCTCGTCGGGAACGACCTCACCGGGAACGGCCCGAAGGACGATCGTCATGACCTGGCCGATCGCCGGGGCGATCGGCAGGGCACCGGCCGCCGGGCCGTCGAGGACCCGGCCTCTGACGGTTCCGCCGTCGACAAGCACGACGTGGTGGTCGTCGGCGGCGGGATCGTCGGACTCACGATCGCGCTCGTGCTGCGGCTGCGAGGCCACCCCGTCCGGGTCCTCGACGCCGCGCCGGCCGACCGGGCAGACCCTGCCGCCCAGGGCACGACGTTCGCGGGGACGAACGGTCGGCACCTGTCGGCGACCGAGACCCTGCCGCAGGCGGACGCGAGCCGCGTGGGTGTCCTCGATCGCGATCCGACGCACGGCGGCTGGCGGCTACGGGACCCGGAGTCGCTGTCGGAGCCGGAGAGGGCCTGGGCCGCCGCCTTCGAGCAGCGCGCCGATCGTCCCGGGCTGCACGCGGTGGCCCGGGACCTGGTGATCGCCCTGAACCGGCTGGGGTTGCGCGGGTGGGAGCATCTTTTCGCGCTCGCCGACGGCGGGGACGGGCTCGCTACCGGGTGCGGGTTGCGCTGGGACGCCCGCATCCCGCGGATCTATCTCGGTCCGGACGACCTCGCCGCGGGCGAGCGGCTGCAGCGGTCCGCGGGGGGGCGGGTCGTTCGGTTGTCCCGGGCGGACCTGGTTCGCGACTGGCCCGCGCTGGGCCGCTCGATCCCGCTGCCCGGCGGCGTCCGGGAGGTGACCGCAGCGGTCGAGGTGGACGGCTACGCGGTCAACATCCACGATCTGGCCACGGTACTCATCGACCGGCTGCGGGCCGCGGGCGTCGAGGTGCGCGCCGGCACCCGGGTGGAACGCATCGAGACCGACATCGAGACCGGCATCGACGGGAACCCCGACGGCAACGGGAACGAGGCCGGGCACGAAATCGGGAACGGAGCCGGCAGCGGGGTCCGGCTGCATCTCGCGGACGGCTCGACCCTGCGCACCGGCTGGGCCGTGGTGACCGTTGGCCGGCCGCGACCTGCAGCGGCTGCTGGGCGCCGCCTGGCCCGGCGCCGGTGCCGTCGCGCATCTGCTCGGCCTCTCGCTGACCCTGCCGAACCCGGGTCTGCGACGGCCGGTGAAGGTCCACGCCGGAGATCCCCTCGGTGTGATCAATGTGACGCTGTCCGCCGATGGTGCCAGGATCCATGTCAGCGGCGGATTCGGGTATCTGGGCACCGCCGTGCGGGCGGCCGCGGACAGCGGCGTCGCCCGTCTGCGCGCGGTTTTCGAGCAGGCGGTCGCCGGCCTGTTCCCGACGCTGCGCCGGCCTGACGGCAGTGTGGAGATGCTCGACGTCCGCGTCTGCGAGCGCCCGGCGACCCCGGACGGCCTCCCCCTTGTCGAGGCCGTGGCAGACCACGGCGGCCGGGTGATCGTGGCGGCAGGGACGAACGCGGGTGGCACCGTGCAGGCCCCGGCGGTGGCCATGCTGGTGGCCGACCTCCTCGCCGGCACGCCGCGCTGCGCCACGCTCGCCATGGCCGGTGATCGGGCCGGTCTCCCACCCATCCGGAGTTAGCACCCTCCACATCAGTGGAATGACGTTACGTAGCAGTAATTCCCATCGCCGAGCGGTGCCGGCGGGCGGCGAGTTATCGTCGAGCGACGTGATGGTGCGCCCCAGCCTCCTGGCTCGCCGGACCCGACTCGTGGGGCCAGGTCGGCGATCCGGGCGCGGACAGGAGGCGACGCCGGTGACCGACGTGGACGTGAGGGTGGTCCGCTGGTCCCCGAGCCGGATGCGCACCCGGCTCGACGATGTCATCGCGGTCTACAAGGCCGCTTTCCTCGATCACCACGAGCCTGACCCGCAGCGGGCCGCCCGGGACCGGGCCGCCCATGCGCGCCGGCACTTCGAGCGGCGGGACCTTCGTGCCGTGGCGGCCGTCACACCCCACGACGAACTCATCGGGATCACCTACGCCCTGCCCGGCCGGGTCGGCCAGTGGTGGCACGACGTCGTCGCCGGCGCGCTCCCGCCGGACTCGGCCGCGTACTGGCTCGACGACTGTCTCGAGATCGTGGAGCTGCACGTCCTGCCCGCCTACCAGGGCCGGGCGATCGGGCGCACCATACTGCGGGAGCTGCTGCGCGGGGCCCCGCAACGCACGGCCGCGCTGTCCGCCCTCGAACCCCCGGGCAGTCCGGCGCGCCGGTTGTACGATCATGAGGGATTCGTTCCATTGTTGTCCGACTTCCAGTTCCCCGGGACCCTCACCCCCTACGCCGTGCTCGGCAAGGAGCTCCGCGGACGCTCCCCCGCCCGTCCCGACGGCGCCTCCGCCCAAGGAGCCGACCGGCACGCACCGGTACGATGACCGCCGACGCGCTCTTCACCGGATCGGCGCGGCCGACGCGGCCCACCGCGGTGCCGTGGATCTTCGCGGCGGCCACCGTGGCGGTGCAGCTCCCCTGTCCGTTGGTCACCGGATCCGCCGGGGCGGCGCTCGCCATCGCCTCGATCGTGCTGTTCTTCGCATCCTCGGTGAGCCACGCCCTGCTCACCCGTGGCCGAGCGTGGACCGCCGGGTTTCTCGCCGTGACCGTCGGCGGCGGGCTGCTCGTGGAGACCGTGGGCGTGCACACCGGCTGGCCCTTCGGCCGCTACGTCTACGGCTCCGCCCTGGGCACCCGCCTGTACGGCGTCCCGGTCGTGGTGCCGATGGCCTGGGCGATGGCGACCTACCCGGCGTATGTCCTGGCCCGTCGCCACCACCGCGGCCGGGCGCGCACCGTCGTGCTGGCCGCGCTCGTCCTCGCGGCCTGGGATCTTTTCATCGACCCGCAGATGGTCGCCGCGGGGTACTGGCGGTGGCTCGGCGGCGGCCCGACGCTCAACGGAATCCCACTCACCAACACCGCCGGCTGGATGGCCGTCGCGATCGCCATGACCGCGGCGTTGACGGCGCTTCCGGACCAGGCCGGGAGCACGGCTCGCGACGAGCGCGCCCCGCTCGCCCTTCTCCTGTGGGCCTACGTCTCCTCGACGCTGGCGAACCTCACCTTCTTCGACCGTCCCGGTGTGGCCGCGGCCGGCGGGATCGCGATGGGGGCTGCGCTCGTCGCGGCGGCCCGGACCGGACCCCGGGACCGTGCCCGGGCCGGGGACCGCCCGGTCCCGGCGGGCTCCCCACCACGATGACGACGCCGTGGCGGACAGGGCACGGGACGGGGCACCGGACGGTAGCGAGATCCCCGGCCCGGTGGACGGAATCCCCGGCCCGGTGGCTTGCCGGGCGATGCTGGTCGGGTGCGGTACTGTCCGCCGCGGTGGCGTCCACCGCCATCGCCGTGCACACAGCGGTGAACGCGCGGCTGCTACGCGTCCCACCGCCGGCCCGGCCGGTACGCGAACGGGTGACGGTCGTGCTACCCGTCCGCGACGAGGCCGGGAGCCTGCCGCGGTGCCTGTCGGCCCTGCTCGGCTCACGGTGGGTGCCCGGCCTCGAGATCCTCGTCTACGACGACGGTTCCACCGACGGCACCGGGGAGATCCTCGCGCGGTGGGCGGCGAGGGACGACCGGATCGTCGCGCTGCGCGGTGCGGAGCCGCCCGCCGGCTGGCTCGGCAAACCGCACGCCTGCGCCCGGGCCGCGGCGGCGGCCACGGTCCTCGTCTTCGTCGACGCCGACGTCACGGTGGCCCCCGACGGCGTCGCGCGGACCGTTCTCCTCCTGCGGGACGCCGGCCTCGACCTCGTCTCCCCCTACCCGCGCCAGGAGGCGGCCGGTGTCGCCGAAAGGCTGATCCAACCCCTGCTCCAGTGGTCGTGGCTGGCGCTGCTGCCGCTGCGGCTGGCCGAACGCTCCGTCCGGCCGTCGCTTTCGGCGGCGGGCGGACAGCTGCTGGCCGTGGACGTGGCGGCCTACCGCCGGGCCGGCGGCCACGAGGGTGTCCGGGACCAGGTCATCGAGGATGTCGCCCTGCTGCGCAGGCTCAAGCGTGCCGGCGGGCGGGGAGTGGTCGTGGACGGCACCGATCTCGCGGTCAACCGGATGTACTCCGGATGGTCACAGCTGCGGGACGGCTACGCGAAGTCGCTGGCCGTCGCCGGTGGAAGCACGCTCGGCAGCGTCGGGCAGATCGGCATGCTGGCCTGGCTGTTCGTCGTGCCGGCGGTGGCGGCACTGGGTGGCTCGGGCCCGGGCGCGGTCGGGTACCTCGCCGGGGTCGCCGGCCGGGTGCTCGCCGCCCGCCGCACGGGCGGCCGGAGCTGGCCCGACGCCGCCGCTCATCCGGCTTCCGTGAGCCTGTTGGGCTATCTGACTGCGGTGTCGTGGTGGCGTCGTCGGCGGGGTACCGCCCGATGGAAGGGACGACCGGTTACCCGCTGCCCCTGACCACTGGTCCGCACCCCGCAC
>NZ_CDWWXB010000089.1:0-12284 GCF_977971855.1 Frankia sp. CoWAU3
AAGGTTAAACGACAAGCTCAGCGCCTCACGCTATGGTCCCGTACCCGCCGCTGCCAGGTCGTGCCGATCCTGAACTCTCGAATCGGGCCGCGTTACCTGCCGGCAGAGGCCCGGCTGCTGGCACTGCTGGGCCGCTCCGGGTGCCGCCCGTGGCGCCTGTTCTCCTGGGGGTCGCTGCGTGACACCGCGTTCCAGCCACGGGTGCGGTATCGGTCGACGATTCTCGCGCCCGCCCGCTGGCGTTTGCCGAAGCGGCTGACAGACGCCGCCCGCGACCCTGCGGCCTGGCCGGAACAGCTGCGGTCCTGGCGGACGTCCACCGCACCGCCGCCCCCAACCGTCGTCGTCACCGACGACGACGAACGACGGCTCCCCCTCGACCTCGATGACCTGCGGGACGTGGAGCTGCTGCGCCGCTATGTGCGGCGCGGGCTGCGGGCCGTCACCGAACAGTCAGGCGGCGACGGCACGATCCAGGATGTCGTCACCGGCCCGTCGGGCCGCCACCTGCTCGAACTCGTCATCCCGCTCGCCGCCCCGGCGCCCCCGCCGGCCCCAGCCCGTCCAATCACCACGCGGCCCAGGCCGACCGGGGCTGGGCACTATCTGCCGGGCGGCCCGTGGTTGTCGCTCGCGATCGGCGCACCGGCGGCACAGCACGACGAGATCCTCGCCGACCTCGCCGAACCCCTTCCGGACATGCGCGGAATGTTCGACCGCTGGTTCTGGCTGCGCTACCGCACGCAGGCGCTCGGCCCACATCTGCGGGTCCGTTTCCATGGGACTCCGGCTGTCCTCGGCGGCGAACTCCTGCCCGCCGTCTCCCAATGGGGCGCGCGCCTGGTGACGGACGCCCTCGCCTCCGGATTCAGCGTCGAGCCCTACGACCAGGAGATCGAGCGCTACGGCGGCCCGACAGCGATCGAGACAGCCGAGGAGGTCTTCGCGGCCGACAGCGATCTGGTGCTCGCCACGCTGACCGCGACCCATGAGCCGGACCAGCGGCTCGTGGTGGCCGCGCTGACCGCGGCGGCGGTGGCCCGCACGCTCGCCGACCATGATCCCGCCGCGTTCGGCCGCCCCCGCCTCGACCGGGCCGCCCACCGCCGCCTCGCCGAGCTGGGCCGCCTCGTGAACGACGCGGCCCGCGACGGCGCGACCGCCCTCCCCCCGTCCCACCCCGCCTGGGCGGCATACCTGGACGCGCTGCGCGCGTATCACGACCGCCTGCCCGCCGACCGGCGCGCGGACTGCGCCTCTTCTGTGATCCACATGCACGCCAACCGGCTCCTCGGGGACACCGCTCAGGAGCGGCTCGCCAGGGCTCTGGCCACAGGTCTCCTCGCCCGCGAGACAGCGCCACGGTGACCGCCGATGCCCTGGCCGGCGATGCGCAGCGGCGATGCCTCGCCGTCGCCGAACGGCTCCTGCGTCCCGAGACGGTCACGGCCGCTCTCCCGGCCGAGGCCGCAGGTAGCCTCGCCGACGGCCTGCCTGGAACGGCGCTGCTCCACGCCAGGTTGGCGGTCGTCCATCCCGATTTCGCGACGGCCGCGGCGAACCATTGGACCCACGCAGCCCGCCAGACCCCACGAGGTGTCAACCGCGCGGGCGTGTTCCACGCCGGTGCGGGCCTGGCCGCTTCGCTGATCATCGGTGTGCCCTATCTCCCCGACCCAGCCAGCCACGCCACGAGCACGGCCAGGGCCGCCCGCTGGCTGTCCACGCAGGCCGTCACCCTGGCCGAGCACCACCGTGTCGCCCTCGCCCACGGGGCGATCGGCACTCCCTGGCACGTCTACGACGTCATCACCGGGCTCGCCGGGACCGGCAGGGTCCTACTCGCCGCCCACCAGTCAGGACACACCGCCGCCGAACCGGGGCTGCTGGCCGCGCTCACCACGCTCAGCGCGTTGATCAACCACAGGGCCGGAAGCCGCCCCGGCTGGTGGCTACCCGCGAACCGCCACCCAGACGCTGTCACCGCGCACCCCTCCGGCGCGGCAACCACCGGCATGGCCCACGGGATCGCGGGGCCTCTCGCGCTCATCGCCACCGCGCACAGGGCCGGAGTCACCGTCCCCGGCCAGTACGACGCCATCACGCGCGCCGCCGCCTGGCTGCTGCGCTGGCGCGACGAACGGACCAGGACCTAGCCCCCGCACATCACAGGCGACGAACTCGACGCCGGCCACGCCGCCCCGCCAGCCGGACGCGCTGATGCCTGGTGCTACGGCATCCCCGGCATCAGCCGCGCCCTCACCATCGCCGGCCAAGCCGCGGGACAACCCGCGGTGCAGCACGCCGCGCGCGACGCTCTGCGACTCTTAGCGGAACGGCCGGCCCACTGGGACGTCGAAGGACCGACGCTACGCCGGCGTCCTGCGCGCCGCCGGCGCCATGCACAACACAGGTGTCGCCACACAGGCCGCGACCGCGGTCACAGACGCGTTCGACCCCACACGCCGTTTCGGCTTCGCGCACGTCGCTGGGAGCGCGGCCACCGACCGGCCCGGCTTCCTCACTGGCGCTGCCGGAACGGCGCTCGCTCTCGCCGAGTACGCCGGGTGCCCCATGCCCGAGGGCCTGCGCACGACCTGGGACGCCCTGCTGCTCTTGTCCTGACACCGCCCGGCCAAGCGATCAAACCGCGGCGGGTACCTGCTCGGCCACCCGGACGAGAACCCGACTGTCGCGCTTGTCGACCGCAAGCAGCACACCCGGCACCTCCGGAGGGACGGCGTCAGCCGGATATGCCTCGATCCACAGCCGGACGCCCTGCCCACCGTCACGGTCCCAGTCGCGGACCCGCTCGGCGAGCCGGGCCGCCAGCTCGCCGCCCCGCGGGCCGTAGCCGCAGGCACCGATCTCGTAGCTGGGCATCTTCGCATCGCCGGTAGGACTCGGCCGCGTCGTGAGATAGGCCAGCGTCCCGCCCTCAACGATCCCCATGCTTCCCCACGGTCCCTTCGGCGCCATCAGTCGGCCGTCCTCGACCGCAGCCCGCGACACCAGGAGCCGGCAGAAGCCCTCCAGCGTGGCCAGCCAGAAATCGAGATGCTCTGTCCAGCCCCACGGGACGGCGACCCCGGTCCAGCACGCCGCCGCAGGATGATCCAACGCGCCCCGCAACGCCGAGGCGTCCACCGGGCGATCGTCATCGAGCCGGACCACCAGGTCCGGGCCGGCACCGACCGGGATGTTCTGCTCGCGCACCGCGCCGACGCCGCGCATCGGCATGAACCCGTCCTCCATGACCGATCGGCTTCGCAGAACCGCTCCGGCGCGCTCGAAGACGACCGTTCGGGTCAGCCCGAGGATCCGTAGCGGCACCACCAGACGCCCGTCCTCGGCCAGCTGCTCCCACCAAGCCCTCGGAATATCCCAGGCACCCGCGGTGACCACGATCCGGTCGAACACCGGTCGTCCAGGCGCGCCGAGCATGCCGTCTCCGTGCACCACCGTCACGGCCGCATCCAGGCCGCTCAGCGCGGCGCGCGCCGCGGACGCCACAGCCTCGTCGCACTCGATCGTCGTCACGGAACCAGTCGGGCCAACCAGATGGGCGAGCAACGCCGCGTTGTACCCAGTCCCAGCGCCGATCTCAAGAACCCGATGCCCTGGACGGACGTCGAGCTTCTCCAGCATCCCGGCGACCGTGCCCGGCGCGGAAGCCGAGCTGACCGGAACTCCGTCACCATCGCGATGAGTCACCACCGGGTCAGGCCCATAGGCGCGTTCCAGGGAGACGTCGGGCACGAACACGTGCCTCGGCACCACCCGCATCGCCGCGTCCACCTGGTCGCTCAGCGCCGCACCCCACGGCCGCAGGCCATCGACCATCGCATTCCTCAGCTGGTCGGCTGACACGTTCCCGCCTCCAAGATCATTGTTCCAGTGATCCGCCAGTCACCTCGCCTGCCCCGACCCATGTCGGCGACGGGGCGGTACGCCGACACCAGCTCCGGGAATGGAGTCGGTCTCCGGTACGACATCTTGCCCCGCGACCCACCAAGAGCCGGAGCTCCTTCAAGGAGACAAGGAGGCAGGTCGCACGGGGCGGGTAGCGATACAACCGCGCCTGTGCAGCGCGAGAGCCGACGGTGGGATGACAGCGCCGTGGCCGGCGGACAGCACGCTGCCACCCGTCCCGGGCCTGCCACGCTCCCGAGCGTGGGCTTTGCTGGAGGTGGTGGCAATACCGCGCAGCGTTATCCGCTATGAGCTTTAGGCATTGACATCGACACGGACGGTGCTACGGTTCGCGCGTTGACCGCCCGCCGCGTACGGATCGGGGAAGACGGCCAGGGATGACGACGCCACGCCCGCGACGCAGTTGCACCCACTGCGGCCACCGGCTCGCCGCCGACAATGCTGGTTCCGCATGTGGACCGTGCCAGCGGACCCACGACGAGGCGTCTCCGCCCGCCGTGCCGGCGGAGTTCTGGGAGTCAGAGCAGATGCGCGCCGCCCTGGCCAGCTGGCACATGGGCCGTGTCATCCACGCCTACCGCACCCACCCGCATCACCGGCGCACCCTGTCCCAGGAGCTCGTCGCCGGCTGGCTCGGACTCACCCAAGCTCAGCTCAGCCACCTGGAAAACGGCCGCGCCCCGGAACAGCTGTCCAAGCTGATCCACTACAGCCGCGCGCTCGCCATCCCCGTTGACCTGCTCTGGTTCGACCGCCCAGGCGAACCTCGCCACCCGGCACCACACAGCCTTCGGTCGAACGCTGCTCCGAGCAATGCGCCGACCGCGGCGATGGGCGCGCACACAGCGCCCGTGCGCACGCTTGAATGGCTGCTCCCCGAGCCACCACTGCTCCCGCAAGCCCGCGCGGGCCGAGCGAGTGAAGAGTTGGCCGGAAGCTCCGAAGGTACGGACGGCCGGCTCCGCCGGCTCGACGATGTCGTCGGTAGCCGCGACGTGCACATCTTGATCAGCGGAGAACTCGCATTCGACGGAAGGATCGTCCTCGTGCCCGTCCATCGCCGGGACTTCCTGCGCGGCCTGGGTCTCACGGCCGCAAGCGGAGCAGCTCTCAGCTCACTCTCCACGTCGGCGACGGTCCCACCTGTGTCGGCTTCGCTGGACCCCCGCGTCGTTGACCACCTCGCACGGCTGCGCGCGGTGCTCGCCGAGAACGACAACCTCTTCGGCCCACGCCAGGTCATCACCGCGGCGCAGGAACAGACCAGCCTCCTCGCCGCCCAGCTCCGCCACAGCACGAGTTCGACCCCGCAACGGCAGACCCTGCACCACATCCAGACGCAGTTCGCCGATCTCCTCGGATGGCTCCACCAGGACAGCGGAGATCACGCCACGGCTGGATACTGGCTCGACCGTGCGTTGGAGTGGTCGCATCGTGCAGGCGATCCCAAGGCCACGATGTTCATCCTGGCTCGCAAGAGCCAACTCGCCGCGGACCGCGGCGACCCCGGCGAAGCCATCGACGTCGCCGACGCCGCATTGACCAGCGCGGAGCCGACCGGCAGCCTCGCCGCGATCGCCGCGACCTACAGCGCGCACGGCCACGCACTACGCGGCGAGAAAACCACCTGCCTGACGCTCTACGACCGCGCCCACGACATCCTCGACCGCGCCGAACCCGACACCGACCCCTGGGGACAGTTCTTCAGCCCCGCCTACATCGAAGTCCAGCGGGCACACAGCCTCGCCGCACTCGGCGACTACCCGGCCGCAGCCACCGGCTTCCAGACCGCGATCGACGGCCTGCCCCCGGCCTACCAGCGCGACCGCGGCGTCTACCTCGCCCGCGAAGCCCTCGCACACGCAGGAGCACGCGAACCCGAGCAAGCCGCGACACTCGGCCTCCAGGCGCTCACGGTCGGTACCCGGACGCATTCTGGCCGCATCATGACCAGTCTTCGGTCACTGCATGACGCCGTCGCAGGATGGCAGACTGTCCCCCAGGTACGAGAGTTCCGCCAGGCGATGGGCCAAGTGCCCACAGCCATGAACGTCTGATCGCAGCGCGCCACGCCACCGGCCACCCGGCTACACCGCCCTCGGCAGGACCGGACCAGGGAAGGACGAGCCGCTCCATGCCCCAGCTCGACGATCACCGTTGGATGACCCGGGCCATCGAACTCGCCCACCGCTGCCCACCCGCCGCCGGCGCCTACTCGGTGGGCGCCGTCATCGTCGACGAGAACAATGAGGAGATCGCCTTCGGGTTCTCCCGCGAGGTCGACGACGCGGTACACGCCGAGGAGTCCGCGCTCGCGAAGATCGCTACCGGCGATCCGCGGCTCGCCACCGCGACGATCTACAGCACCCTCGAACCCTGCTCCCAGCGCAAGTCCCGGCCACGCACCTGCACCCAGCTCATCCTGGAAGCGAAGATCCCACGGGTGGTCATCGCCTGGCGTGAACCCAGCCTCTTCGTCGCCGACTGCCAAGGCTACGAACTGCTCACCCAGGCCGGTGTCACTGTCGTGGAACTGCCCGAACTCGGTGAACAGGCCCGCGCCATGAACGCCCACCTGTCGGTCTGATCCAATTTCGGGCTGATGTCCGCTCGGCCTCGGACCGCTCTGGGCCGGTGTTCGCCGCCGGTCCGTTGCTACACGGGGTGGGAGGATTAGTGCCAGGGGTCGAGCGCGTGCAGGCGCTCGGCAACCCGCGCACGACCGCGGGATCCGTACTGAAGGTGATGTCCGGCAGGCCCGGCGCGCGTGCCGGAGCGGCCGTTGGCTCGGGTACGGGTCGTGGGGTGCGTTCGGGCAGCGGTGGCTCGTCGCGGCGGCGCTGAACAGGCACAATAGCGCCGGGAAACCGTGCCCACACGACGATCCCGCCGGAGGTCGCCCGATAGGAGCCCCACCGGTCGGTGAGCGCCTCGACGAGGCCCAGGCCCCGGCCCGTTTCGCTGTCCTCGTCCGGTCGCTGCACCGTGGGCTGGGTGGCGTCGGGTCGGCTCCATACTTCGACCAGGACGTTGCCGCTGGCGGTGGACAGCCGGACCGCGACGAATTCGTCTTCCGGGCGGCTGGCGCGCACGGAATTGGTCACCAGTTCGGACACGACCAGTGCGGCGACCTCGACGGCCTGCCGGTCGACTGACCATGCTGTCAGAGTTTCGACGGTTTCCGCGCGTACGACGGGGACCGCCGTGTCGCGGGGCGACAGGTGAGCCACAGCGACGTGTCCGGTCGTGGGCTGGCTGGGTGTCGCGCGGAAGCCGGTGCTGGTCACAGCTGCGGGGACGGCGAGCGGAACCGCCGTTGGCGGGAGGCTCATGCGATCGTCCGCCGTGCACCGGGCTGGCTCTGGGGCCTGACCTGGTGCTGGTCAGCGCGGGGGGCCGTGACGGTATGGAGGCGTGCCCCCAGCACCTCGATCTCGACCTCGATGGCGCGGCGCACCGGGGCCAGCGGCGAGAGGTGGTCGACATCGATCACGAGAACGTCGCCGCCCGATCGCACGACGGTGTCGAGCAGGACACTGAGGCCGGGTCGGACGAGACGCCCCGGCGGTACGCAGCGATCGACGAAGACCTCGGCGAGGCTCATGCCTTCCGCGCGGGCGTGGTCGATGAGTTGGTCGTGCAGGCGGTCGATGACGGCTTCGTCGGTGTGCTCAACGCCGATGTAGCCGTACACCGCTCGTGCCGGCTCGCTGGTCGGGAGGATCGGGATCGGCCCGCTGTCCACGGCTACCTCCATGCAGGCTTGGCCGCTGGCTCGCGCCCGAGGCCGAGGAGGTGTGGTCGACTCGGCCCCGAGCGCGTGGCGTAAGCGTGCGCAGGCCAGACAGGATGGGCTATGCCGATTCCTGTATGACACTCATACGTCGCGCGGTTCATAGCGCACCGGCCGTACACGATCTGGACTTACACTGCTGGCGCATAGCACCTGGACGGCCACGAGTGGAAGCAGGGCGAGTCATGAACGCATCGAGCCGCTACTGCGGCTCGTGCGGAGGTCGGCTGGCGCGCGACAACACCGACGCCCTGTGTGCCCGGTGCATCGGTCACAGCCGCAGCGCGCAGGACACCGCTCCCGACGTGCCAGAGCGGTTCTGGCACACCGACCAGATGCGTGACGCCCTCGCGGCTCAGCACATAGGCCGGGTCTCCGCGGCCTATCGCCTGCACCCTTACCACCCCCGGCCCATCAGCCAGGAACGGCTAGGCCGGTGGCTCACCCTGACGCAGGCCCAGGTCAGCCGGATCGAGAGCGGGCCCCCTATCCGTGATCTCGACCGGCTGGCGCACTGGGCACGGACCCTGCGGATGCCGCCGCACCTGCTGTGGTTCGACCTCCCCGGGCGACCCCGGCCGACACCGGTAACCGTCGCGCTGGCCACCGGGTCCAGCGGCCAGCTGTCACCGCCGGTCGCAGCGGCCGGAGGAACCCTCGACACGATCCGCTCGGCCGCGCTCGCGTTCCGTGCCGCCGACCACCAACTCGGGGGCGGTCGGCTGTATCCGGTGGTGGTCAGGTTCCTCCAGACCGAGGTGGCTCCGCAGTTGGTCGGCCACCAGTATGCGCCTTCGGCGATCTTCTCGGCGGCTGCCTCGTTGACCGACATGGCCGGATGGCTGGCCTACGACGACGACCGCGGCGACCTCGCGGCCCAGCACTTCGTCCAGGCATTCGGCCTCGCCACCGCGGCCGGTGACCAGGCGCTCAGCGCGCAGGCGCTCGTCAGCCAGAGTCACCTAGCCTTGGAAAATGGCCATCCTCGCGACGCCGTCCGACTCGCCCAGGCGGGCCTCGCGCTGGTGCCGCGTGATCCCCAGTGTGGGGCGCTACGAAGCCGCCTGCACGCGATGACCGCACGAGGGAACGCCCTGGCGGGCGCGTCGGCCGCGTGCCTGGCCGCGCTGCGCGACGCCGAACGAGAACTGGTCCGCGCGCTGCCCACCGGCGACGAATGGCTCAGCCCGTTCGACGAAGCGGCGCTCGCCGCCGAAGCCGCCATCTGCCTGCGCGACCTGCACGACTGGACCGCGGCCGAACGGGAGGCCCTGCGGGTCCTGGAGCTGCGCACACCAGACCGGACCCGCAGCCGAGCCTTCACCCACCTCACGCTGGCGACCGTGTACCTCGGGCGCGGGGACCTCGACGCAACCTGCGACATCGGCACACAGATCCTCGACGCCGCCACGCAGCTGAACTCCGACCGCGTCGTCAACCACCTGCGGGCACTTGGCCGCAGCCTCGAACCGCAGGCCCGCCTACCAGCAGTCGCCGAGTTCCTCAGCCGGGTCAACACGGCCCTGCCCGCCGCAACCATCGAGGTGTCATGAGCACCGCGCAGGACTGGGAGGACAGCAACCGCGACCGGGACGCCGCGGAGTTCGCCCACCTCGCCGCCGGCAACGCCCGGCAAGCCCGCAAACGGGTCTCCGCCGACGCCGTCATCCGAGACGAAACCGGGCGCCTCCTACTGGTCGACCCGACCTACAAACCCGACTGGGACCTCCCCGGCGGCATGGCCGAAGCCAACGAACCACCCCGCCACGCCCTCCGCCGCGAACTCAAAGAAGAACTCGACCTAGACCTACCCGTCGGCGAGCTGCTGTGCGTGGACTGGGTCTCCCCACACGGACCCTGGGACGACCTGTTGGCCTTCGTCTTCGACGGCGGCACCCTGCCCGCCGACAGGGCCCACGCGCTCCATCCCGTCGACCCAGAACTCGCCGCCGTCCGCTTCTGCCCACCGAACGAAGCCGCGCGGCTCCTGCGCCCCTATGTCTGGCACCGAACCCAAGCCGCCCTCACCGCCCTCGAACGCGGCACGGCCACCTACCTTCCACGACGGCCACGCCTAACCTGGCCTGATGCCATCCCGCCCCAGCGACGGGCCGGTGACGATCGAGCTTCGCAGTGCTCACGCTTCTGGTCCGCGGCCAACGCCCAGCAGCTCATCGACGATCGGCGAGCAGCACAGGGGATCGGGCCGGCCCCGAAGTCACCGAGGCGGCACCGGTCGCGAGCATGATGTCACAATCTGTCTCAGTATCCGCATTGCCGTGATCCACACCTGGTGACCGGCGCGTGACCGGCGTTGGCCGTGGAGGTCTGGAGGCGTCCCCGTGAGTAAGGGATCCGTCGGTGCTGGCCGTCGGCTGGTGCATTTCACCGGGGACAGCAACGGCCCCGCGGGCACGTCCGCCCACGAAGCCCTGATGATCATCGTGCCGCAGTTTCTCGGGCACGGGGCCCGCTCGTCGAGGATCCTGGAGCAGTACCCGGACCGGGCCGGACTCGACGCGACGGTGTATGGCCTGGTGGAGTCCCGGGAGATCCTCGTGGTCGGTCAGAACCGGCTCGCCGACCAGCTGCGCCAGGTCCTGCGCGCCGGCGAGGTCCCGGAATGGCGGCTCCGGGACCTGCCCGCCAAGCAGACACCCGTCCACGCACTGTACGCACGGCTGTCGGCACGAGCGGCCAACCTGTTGCGGCAGGGTGCATTCGTGTCCGCGCAGGAGGTCGCCGCGCTTCCCGACGAGGTCCTTCTGGAGATCCGGGGGCTGGGCCCAGGCGCGCTCGCCGAGATCCGCTCCGCTCTCGCCGACCCGTCGCTGCACGAGTTCACCGTCGTGCTCACCTCCCCGACCGACGGCCCGGCCAGCCACTATCCCGATCCTGCTGGGGAGGACTTCGCGGGCCGGCTGCGGCCCGAGCTGCGGTACCGCTATCGCGACTTCCTGCGTGGGCTGGCCGACGCCGACCTCCCGCCCGCGTCGTTGGACACGATCCTGGACTCACTCGCGGCCGAATCGGTGCCGCCCGACGATCCGGCCGTCGGGGACATCCTGGTAGCGGCCGGCGCCCTGGACCTTCTCGCCTACTACCAGAACATCCACGAGGTCCCGCACAGATCCCACCAGGGCTGGTGATCGTGGCGGGTGTTCAGCGTGGGAGCTGCGCGGCAAGATCCGGTATGCCGGCGTTCAACAGGCGGTGCATCGCCGCACCCGGCGTCCGCTGAAGCGCCTGGACCGGGGAGTCGAAGTACACGGCGTCGTCGAACACCGGCTCCCCACCGGGACCGCGGGCGAACGGGACCCCGCCGTAGTCGACACCGTCGTCCACGTCGCAGCTCATCCAGGTGATCGTCTCGGTCTCCCCCGGCTGCAACGGTGCCGTGAACAGAGGCCGCGCCTGTATGATCTCCCCGTCGTCGAACCAGACCTGCGGGACGGCGAACACCCAGCGGTGGGTCCCGTTCGCCTGGGCACGGGCTGCGGAACGGATCTCGAACTCCAGCGCGGTCGCCCAGCTGAACAGGTAGTCGTAGTCGCTCAGGATCAGCGTCCGCTCGCCGTGCAGGCCCACGATCGCGGGGTAGTCACCGGCGCGGACGGCCCGCTGCGCACGGGCGGTGATGTCCTCGACCAGGATCGCGGTTGCGCTGTTCATAGCCCAGCCCTTCCTTCCAGGTTCGCCGACGAGCCCGATAGCCTGCCGGCACGGCCGGAGCTGGCCTTTCACTTCTGGTACGGCGACGGCGCCGGCCCGACCGTCCGGAGCCAGCGCGGAAACCTTCCCAGCCCTGAGGGCGGCAGGAGCGACGTGGTGCCGGCCTCATGCCCTCACCCAGATACGGCGACCAGGACAGCCGAACCGTCCGCCAGCGGTCCGGATCCGCGCCATCGGGGCTCAAAACCGCAGAAACGCCACGCAGACCGCCGCGCCAAGGCCGCGCGGCGGCGGCCCATAGCCGAGCCGGCCCTTCCCTTCACATGCGGCGCGCTGGGCCGCCCGACCGTCCACCGCAGCACAGGAATTTCTTCCGACCGGCGGCGTAGCCACGCCGGGCTGCGATGTTTTGCGCCGTCATCCCTGATACGGCGGCAGTGACGGCCGAACCGTCCGCCTGGTGCTGGGTGGGCACGGGGACTTTCAAGCCCCGCTGCGGCGCCGGAGCAGGGGTGACCGAACGGCCCGTCCTGCTCTGCGCTCACCTCGGTAACCGACACCGACTCGACCAGCAGGTCAGGCAAGCCTGTCAATCGTCGATCGAGCCGTGCCCGCGCTCGATGTCCATCGTTCCTGCGCCGGGCTGCTGTCGTCTTGCTTCGTGCACCGCGTCTGTCCAGGCCAGGAGCAGCTCGGGGCCGTTGCGTTTCATGAGCCGCACGATGATCGTGTTCAACACGAGGTCCAGCAGGTACGTGTGCGGCGTTTCCACGTTTCTAGCCGAGGGCGTGTCCTCGGCATTGTAATCGAGCTCACTACCCGGAGCGTCCGGATCGAACTCTTCGTCGCGCGTATGCCAGAGTTCCCCTACCTGCCAAGATGATGT
>NZ_CDWWXB010000089.1:12736-13699 GCF_977971855.1 Frankia sp. CoWAU3
CTCCTCCACCCGCAGGTCGGCGTCCTCGTCACCGCCGGCCCCGGCACGCACCCCGGCCCCGGCACGCACCCCGGCCGCCGCTTCGAAAGCCCCACTCCGCCTACGCGACATGACTGACACCCCCATGAGCACCGGCACCGGTACCGGCATTGAACCGGTACCAACATTGAACCGACAGCGGGCCAGGACCCCGCTACCCCTTGTCTTTCGTTAGCCGCTAATGTTTTGTAGGGGTACCGTTGCAGTCGCAACGACCGCCGCCCCATTAGTCGATCATCGACCTGGAGGTCCCGTCCCCGTCCGACGTCGCTCCGCTGCCCCTGGCCGCCGGCACCTGGACGCTCGACCCCGCGCACTCGGGCGTGAACTTCCAGATTCGCCATCTCGGCGTCACCAACGTCCGCGGGCGCTTCGACACGTTCTCCGCGACGCTGTCAGTCGGCGACACCCTGGAGTCGGTGTCCGTCGGCGCCGAGATCGACCTGGCCTCGATCAACACCAACCAGCCCGACCGGGACGCGCACCTGCGTTCCGCCGACTTCTTCGACCTCGCGTCCCACCCGTCCATCACGTTCACCTCGACATCCGTCACGGGCAGCGACGAGGAGTACGAACTCGCCGGCGATCTCTCGATCAACGGCGTGACCAGACCCGTCATCCTGGCGGTCGAGTTCTACGGGGTCGACACTCACCCCGTAGATGGCCGCGTCCGGTCCGGCTTCGCCGCGACGACCGAGATCCGCCGCGGCGACTATGGCATCACCTTCAACCTGCCGCTCGGTGCCGGCAGGCTCGCCCTCTCCGACAAGGTCAAGATCGAGCTCGACCTGCAGTTCATCGCCCCCTGATCAACCCGGCTCCCCAACCGGTCCCGCGCCGTCGCGAGCCCGCGCCCCGAGATCATCCGGGCTCGCGACGGAGACCGCGGGCACCTCCACCGGCCCGGCAAGCCCAGGTCAGTGA
>NZ_CDWWXB010000090.1:0-1926 GCF_977971855.1 Frankia sp. CoWAU3
CGGAAACACGGGGTGGTGGGCGGCACGGGAGTGGCGACACGGGGTGGTGGGCGGGCGGACGAACCCGAGGGTGGTGGGGGACGAACTACCCGCTACCTGCGGCGGCCCTGCGCCCACTGGACGTCCTCGCGCAGCGTCTCCACGGTCTGCGCCGGAGTGGGGTGGACCGCGCGCACGGTGGAACGACCCCTCATGGCCAGCACGGCCGCGACGACGCCGAGGACGACAGTGATGATGAGGGCGGCCCAGCCCAGCGCCATCACCTCCCCCAAGCCGAACATGACGGCCAACAAGGCGAAAAGCAGGGTGAAGTAACCGGCGCCGCCCGCTACGGCGAACATGCGGGCGCCCTTGCCGGCCTTCTCCACCTCCTCGCGCATCTCGGCCTTGGCGAGGGCGAGCTCCTGGCGGAACAGTGTGGAGATGTCCGAGACGACGCCGGACACCAGCTCCCCGGTTGATTCGCGGCCCCCGGTCGATCCGTGGTTGCCGGTCGATCCGCGGTCCCCGCTCGTGCTCCCGGCGGCCGGCGGGCCCGGCGCGGCCCGGAGAGCCTGGGTGGCATCCGATGAGGTCCGCACCCGTGCACCAGCCACGTACGGGGCGCTATCGTCCGGGTAGGGAATACCGATCGTTCCCGACTGCCGCCGGTGCACACTCCTCATGGGTTCTCCTTGCGGCTTCTCCTGGCGGGGCGTCCGCGTAGCCGTACCCGCGGAACAACGTACGATCTGCGGATTCCCTAGGATCGGCGGCTTAACCCCGGCAGTCGCGCCACCTGGGACGAATTACCGTCTCGTCCGCTTTCCGCCGGGCTCCCGCGCCCGCGACCGGCGCACCCGGTCGTCAGTCCACCCGTTCCTGCGGGGAGGAGTGCTCCCAGTCGGCGAGGATCGTCCGGATCCCGGTGACCAGCAGCAACGGCTGATCGAGCATGACGTGATGGCCGGCGAGCGGGATCTCGATCACCGGTGCCACCCGCCCGAGCAGGTTGTACATCTGGACACCGATGTCGGGGGTGAGCAGGCCCTTCTCGGCCCGAAAGAGCGCGACCCGGCAGTGCACCTTGCGTAGTACCTCGGGCGACGGGGTCCGGTTGCCGAACACCTTCGGGTCGAACTTCCACGTCCAGCCGCCCTGGACCGACCCGATCGAACCCCGGGCGACGTGATCGATGATGAACGGCAGCACGTAGGGCTGCTCCGGCACCGCCCGGAACCGGGCCAGCGCGTCGGTCGCTGTCGGATACACCCGCAGCGGGCCGAACGCCGTCCGGTCCCGGGCCGCCCGTTCCTCCGGGGTGAACTCCTGCACGGGGGAGTCGACGACGACGATGCCGGCGACCCGGTCCGGGTACTGGGCTGCGGTGGTGATCGTCACCCAGCCGCCCATGCTGTGCCCGATGATGATCGGGGGCGAGGCGACCTTGGCGTGGTCGATGACACCGATCACCTCGGCCGCCCAGGTACTGAGCGAGTAGTCCTCGCGCCGGTCGCTGTCACCGTGGCCGGACAGATCCAGCGCGATGACGCGGTACTCCCGCGGAATCATCGGCGCGATGTGGTCCCACCAGCCCGCGTGGGCGGCACCACCGTGGACCAGCACGATCGCCGGCCGACCGCCCCTGCCCCAGCAGCGGTAACTGATAGTCGCGCCCGCCACCTCGGTCTCGTGCCGCTCCGGTCGGTGGTCAAGGGCGGCCTCGAACCAGGCCGGTGCTTCGTCATCCATCCCAGGTCTCTGCCGTTCGGTTCGTCGGGCGGGTGGTTCCATCGTCGCCGGCCGCGGCGACGTGTCCCACCCCTGATACAACACCGCCAGGCCTGCGTTCAGGCCGTTCGCGGCCGTGTTGTCGGATTGGCGATGAGACGGCCACCGCGGAGCGGCGATCATGTAATGCTGGACTGGCCTGCGTAGATGCGTCGG
>NZ_CDWWXB010000090.1:2273-11446 GCF_977971855.1 Frankia sp. CoWAU3
CCCGACGCCGCCGGGCGTGAACAGCGCGTGTGCACTTGGTCCGGCGAGGTGACCGGGCCGGTAGCGGAGCCCGGCGGCCCCGTGCGGCGTCACACCCGTTCCCGGAAATACGCGTCGTGTGCCACGGGCATCCCACCGCCGCGGATATTCCCGTGACCGCCGCCACTCCCTTCGCCGCACGGGGTGCAGCGAAGCATTCTGATGTTTCCCATGTGCAACAGAACCGGTAATCTAGCCCGAAATTTCGACCTTTCGGGGGCTGCCGTCCGGCCTGGGCGAGCCGCCCGCCCCGTTGCCGACCCCGCCGGCCCTGATGCCCGAGTCGTCCGTCTCCGGAGGTGCGGGGGAGGTCGCCAGAACCCTGGCGATCAAAATCGGGCTGGCGTGGAGGCGGCCGTCCCACTGGCCGCCCTACGGCACACGCCGGTGCGAGATCGGTTTCCGGGAGACGGCATCGTGACCATTCTCGCCCCATGAGGCACACTGCTGCGCTCTTTGGCAAGAGTCGAGGGTGCGGAAACCGTTAGGGACCTTGGTCCCGTCGCGCCCGACAGATGGGGGTCGTACACTTTCACCAAGTCCCGACGAGGCCGTGTACCTGCGTTCCCCCCGTACGTTGGGTGAGATGGTCTCGTCGGGACTACTTGTGTCCGGTTGCATCCAGGCCGTTCCCGAGCGAACGGCCCTGGTTCGACCGTTGATGATCTTTTCCTGGTCGCCCACTCCGACCGGGTGATTTCTCGACAGCCGGTCAGCCCCGGCCGGCCGCGTCATCCATCCGGTTCATCCGTCTTCAAATGATCGTCGTCCGCGTGCCCACGGGCGTGGTTCGCGTGGCGATCAGTGTCTGCCGCAGTGTCTGCTCGTTCCCGCCCTGCGTCCTCGGTCGAGGTCGCGGTTCATCGATAGGAACGGACAGCGGGGTGGCGTCCGCTGCCTCCGTGGCTACCTGGGAGAGTATTACTCGGAATGATTGAGTGTTGCGCTGGGTATCGGAGGCGCGACGATGCAGGTCTCCCGGCCTTGGCCGTGCCCGGGAAGCGGCTGGTCGGGACCGGTGTCGTAACGGTGGTGCCGTAACGACGGTGTCGTAACGGTGGTGTCGTAACGGTGGTGTCGTAACGACGGTGTCGTAACGACGAGGTCCGGACGGCTGCGGTGCTGGAGGAGCAGGTCTGGGCCGCTGTGGGCGGCCCCGTGGTCGTCGCGGTGAGTGGCGTCGCCGTCAATCACCACGTGTTGCGGGTTGGCGGTTCTTAGTGACGGATGCCTTTCTCCTCTTGCGGGGATATCGATTTGCTGACAGGTCTGGCTACGTTCGGACAGATATGAGATGTTTCGTGGGGAGTGGCCATGGGCTGCGGACATGCCGGCGATCGGGATCGATAGCCTGTTTTGGGCATGTACCGACAAAGCCGATGGTTGCCTCCGTAGGGGTCGGAGGGAGCGCGGTAGGTCGCTGGCGGGAGGCCGGCGGAATTCGGAGTCGGTGATGCCGCGAAGGCTGCGGCTCGTCCCGACCGGGTCCTTCGTCGCGGCGCAGCCGCTATGGGGGCTGGCCGGCTCGCACGGGAATGACTCGGAAGGTAGGGGTGAACAGGTGCATGTCCCTGCGGCGCGCATCGTCTTCTCACCGGAGGATCGCGCGGAGATCGCATCGGCCGCGACCGAGATCCTGGCCACCGGTGCGCTGACCTTGGGCGTCCATACCGCTGAATTCGAGGCGGCATTCGCCGCGGCTCACGAGGCCCCGTTCGCGGTCGCCGTGAGCAGTGGAACAGCCGCATTGGAGATCATCCTTCGCAGTCACGGTGTCGAAGGCGCGGATGTCGTCGTGCCGACGAACACGTTTGCGGCGACCGCTTTCGCGGTGCTGCGGGCCGGTGCCATGCCGGTTTTCGCGGATGTGAGTTCGGACACCTTTGCCCTGACCGCCCGCAGTGTCGAGGCCGCGGTGACGCCGCGGACCCGCGCCGTTGTTCTGGTCCACATCGGTGGGCTGATCCCGCCGGACGTGGCCGAGTTGCGGGCCTTCTGTGACGATCGAGGCATCGCGCTGGTCGAGGACGCGGCACATGCCCACGGCAGCCGCCACGGCGACGGCCACGCTGGGTCGTTCGGGATTGCGGGAGCGTTCTCGTTCTATCCAACCAAGGTCATCACGAGCGGTGAGGGCGGAATGATCCTCACGTCCGATCCCGCCATTCACGAAGCCGCTCGGATCTATCGTGACCAGGGCAAAGCCGGTTTTCTCGGGAACGTCCATATCAAGCAGGGGTACGCCTGGCGGCTCAGCGAGATTCATGCGGTCACCGGCCGGGTGCATCTGCGGCATCTCGCCGACTTCCTGGCGACCCGCGCCGCCGTAGCCGCGCGGTACGATGCCGCGCTGGACACCCTGGGTACCGTCACCCGCCTGCAGGTGCCGCCGGATGGTCTCTGCAACTACTACAAGTACATCGTCCTGCCCCGCCCCGGAATCGACCGCGGCCGGCTGAAGAAGGAGCTGAAGGAACGCCACGGCGTCTCCCTGAGCGGTGAGGTCTACGAGTCGCCGCTGCACCGGCAGTCGGTCTTCAGCGACTATGCGCTCCGGTCCCTTCCGGTCGCCGAGGACATCTGCGCCCGGCACGTGTGCCTGCCCATCCATTCGGACATGACCGAGGCGGAGGCCGACCATGTGGTCGCGTCCTTCGCCGCCGCGCTGCAGAGCCTGAGCCTGGACGGATGACGATGAAGATCGCGGTAACCGGAGGGTCGGGTTTCATCGGCAGCCATGTGGTCGACCGTCTGCTTGACGCCGGTCACGACGTTCTCTCACTGGACGTCGAACACCGGCCGGTCGACCCCCGGGCTAGTTACCATCAGCTCGACGTGCTTGATCTGCCGGCGGTCACCGCCGCGCTGAGGGGCGTCGAGGCCGTCTTCCACATCGCTGGGATGTCCAATGTGGACTTCGCGTTCGCCGACCCGGTGCGCACCGTGCGGCTCAACGTCGAGGGCACCGGGAACATCTGCGAGGCGGCGCGGCAGGTCGGGGTTCGCCGGGTGCTGTTCGCCAGCACCGTCTGGGTGTACGGGGCGGTCGGTGACCGGGCCGGTTCGGCGCCGCTGACGGAGGACGCCGAGATCACGCTGGGCCGCGCCGGGCATGTCTACACCTCGACGAAACTGGCCGCCGAACTGCTGCTGCACAGCTATCAGCAGACCTACGGGCTGTCGTTCACCATCCTGCGTTACGGCATCCCCTACGGCCCCGGAATGCGTGACGAGCTGGTGCTGGCCCGCTTTGTCCGCAAGGCTCTGAACGGCGAGTCGTTGACGGTGGCCGGCGACGGCCTGCAGTTCCGCAACTACGTTTTCGTCCGGGACCTGGCCGAGGCGCACGTGCTGGCTCTGACCCCCGACGCGGCCAACACCACGCTCGCCCTGGAGGGCAGCGAGTCGGTCAGTGTGCTGGAGATGGCACGGGCCGTCCAGGAGTACTTCCCCGGCACCGCCATCGAACACATGCCTGCGCGCCCCGGGGACTTCCGCGGTCGGGAGATCTCCGCGCAGCGGGCCGCGGAGGTGCTCGGCTGGCGACCGACCACACCCTTCTCGGAGGGTGTCCGGCAGTACATCGAGTGGTATCTGGCAAATCGACGGCCTCCGGCTCAGGCGCTCCCGCCTGTCGGCGACCTCGATATCTCCGTGGCCTCCTCGGAGTGATCATGGTGCAGATCGGCGGTAGCACGGTGAATGGACCATCCGAAGATGATGTTGAGGTGGGGGTAGGCGGCCCGCCAGCCGCCGGCGAACCGGGGGTCACGGAACCTGTCCTGCCAGGGCCTGCCGCAGCGGGGGGACCGGTCGCCGGTGCCCTCCCCGCCGATCCGCGCACGCACGGCGTCGATGTCCGGCCCGCCGGGACGCCGACGCGGCGCGGCGGCGCGCTGCTGCTGTCGGGCTCGCTCGGGATGGGCCACGACGTGATGGCACAGGCGTGCGGCGCGTCGCTCACCCGGCGCGGGTTCACCACCCGGACCGCCGACAGCCTGCGCATGCTCGGTGGGCGCAACGGCTCCCGGGGGGAGAAGGTCTTCCGTGGCATGATCGCCGCTCCGGGCCTGTATGACGCCGTGCACTTCTCACAGATGAGAACCGGTGGCCGGCTCGCCCAGGCCATCGAGAGGACGTCGAGCCGGTTCGTCGTCCCGGCACTGCGCGAGGAACTGGCCGCCCAGCCGACCGATCTCGTGATCTCGATCTTCGCTACCGGAGCCGCGGCGGCCAGCCGGGTCAAGGCCGAGTTCCCCGGCCTGGTGACGGCGGTGTTCTCCACTGACTGCTGCGTGCACCGGCTGTGGGTACACGACAACACCGACCTCTACCTGGTCACCTCGCAGACCGCCGCCCGGTACGTGCGGCGGTTCTCGCCGAACGCGCTGATCTCGGTGGTCCCGACCCCGGTCCGGGAACCCTTCTACGACCCGCCCACCCAGGAGGAGGCGCGGGCCGCGCTCGGCATCCCCGCGGACGCTCCCTGCGTGCTGCTGATGTCCGGCTCCTGGGGGCTGGGACCGTTGGTAGAGGGTGCCGCGGCCATGGCCGCGGCGGGCATCTACGTGCTTGCGGTGGCCGGCCGCAACCAGCGGTTGGCCGCGCGGTTGGCGGCTCTGTCGGAACAGCAGCACAAGGTCATCCCGTTCGGCTTCACCGATCGCGTCCCGGCGCTGATGGCGGCGAGCGACCTGGTCGTCACGTCGTCCGGGGACACCTGCAGCGAGGCTCGGGTGATCGGCCGGGACCTGCTGCTCATCGACGTGGTGCCGGGGCATGGCCGGGATAACCTTCAGAAGGAGCTTGAGCGAGGTCATGCCGAGGTGACGAACACCGACCCGGTGTCGTTGACCAGATCCGCGCTCGCGTGCCTTGACCGGGTCAAGCCACCGTCGGACCGGGTAGCGATTGGCCCGCACGCGTGGGAGCAGGCATTCGGGGCGGCTCTGGCGCAGATCGGTTTCGGCGCGGACTGGTGAGGCGAACCCACGGTTCGGGACGGATCCCGAGGGCCACGATGTTGGACGGGACATGAGCAGAGCCCTGGTGATCGGTCTGCCGACCGCGGTCGTCTCGGC
Source organism: Frankia sp. CoWAU3 (assembly GCF_977971855.1). Lineage (NCBI taxonomy): Bacteria > Bacillati > Actinomycetota > Actinomycetes > Frankiales > Frankiaceae > Frankia > Frankia sp. CoWAU3. The sequence goes on from NZ_CDWWXB010000090.1 coordinate 7,394, forward strand.
GGCTCTCTACGGGATCGCGCCGCTCGTCCAGGCCCGCGCTGCCCGCCGGGAGGAGGAGAGCTCGGGGCTGGGGCTTGCGCTGCTGGCCCGACTGGTGCTGCGCCCCCTGTGGCTGATCGGCCTCGCCGTGGAGGCGGGCTCGTTCCTGCTGGAGGTGTATGCGCTGTCCGTGGCCCCGGTGGCGATGGTCGCCCCGGTGATGGCCCTCGACATGATCGTCTTCACCCTGCTGGCGCAGCGGGTGCTCGGCGAGAACATCAGTCTGACCGGCTGGCTGGGCGTGGTCGCGATGGTCGGCGGTATCGGCCTGCTCGCCTTCGCCTTCACGCGCCGAGCGGAGGTCGGCAGCTCGGCCAGCACCGATGTCCTGCTGGCTTTCCTCGTCCTCGGTCTGGTCTTCGCGCTGCTCTGCGCATCCCTCGCCAACCTGGCCGCGGTGCGGGAGATGGTCGCGGGCGCCGCGTTCGGATTCGGGGCCGCAGCCGGGGTGAGCTACGCCATCGCCACGCTGGCGACCCGCCAGATCGGCCTGGCGGTGAACGAACGGCGTGAGGGGCAGTCCACGCTGGTGGACCTGCTCACCACTCCGACGCCCTACGTCCTCGTGCTGTTCTCCGTGCTGGCGCTCGGTCTTCAGCAGCGTGGCCTGCAAGGGCGCGCCGCCGTCATCGCCTTCCCGGTGACCAGCGGGGTCTCCGCCTTCCTGCCGGTGACTCTGGGCCTGACGCTGTTCAGCGAGCCGGCGCCCGACGGCGTCCGCCGCGCGGCGTTCATCGTCGCGATGGTCCTGGTCGCGGCCGGAATCGCCGCTCTCGGCCGTGATCGGATGGCGGCAGACCGGTCCGTGGACGAACTTGAGAGCGTGCTGCGACCCACCCCCGACGACCGCGGGTTGGGGGACGGCGTCGCGCCCCTGGACGGCCGGCCGGAGGTGGTCGAGCCATCGGATGCGGAGCCGGGGCAGTCGGCAAGGGCCCGGGACGAAGCGGCTTCTAACGCTCGTACCGGCACGGTTGCTCACCGCAGCGGCATGTCGAAGAACTTATAGTGATGTGCCGTGTGCTTTCGGTGAGATAGTCGTCGTGGCCGGCCGCTCGGGTTCACCCCCCGATCGCCCGGGCGCCCGGTCGTCTCCCGCTTGCCCGCCCGCACGTTTCCCGCGTATCCCCGCCGCCCAGGTTTGCTGCCCGGCCCGGAGCAGAGCAGGCGCGGATCGGGCGATCAGGGTTTCCTCCGACCGGGTTTCCTCCGGCCGGGTCGTCGAGGCGCCGCCAGCCGCATCTCGACGACCCGGCTGGCTCGTCAGACCCCGAACCGCTGGAGGGCCTTGCGCACCCGCAGGTTCGCCTGCGCGAAGGAGATCTTTCCGTCCACGTAGGCCGACAGCGCTGCGCGGCGGACACGCTCGACGCGCTGATCTTCGATCGGAGTGTTGAGCAGGTTGGTCGTGGCGGTGGCCACGGCAATCACCTCCCAGTGGCAGGGAAACAGGGCGTTGTGCAACTCGCGGGTGACCTCGGACGGCACACCGGACCGGAAGGCGGGGAACGAGGCGACGATGCCTCGGCCGATCCTTTCGACACGAGGTCGATCCGAGATCGGAGATGAGCAGATGGACCCGGAGAGCGGGCGGACGCTGCGCTGCGCCGCCTCGCTAGGAGGGCGACGGGATGGCGACTCTGCGCTCCGCCCGCACCGGCTGACCGAGGACCCGGGCAGGTGCGTTATGGCGCCGCACGCGGGTAGCCGTATTATCACATATGGTCACAATGACTGCCCTCCTCCGCGTTGGGCGGGCGCTCGACGCCCGCGTGGCCTGTTCCGGTCGGGTGCAAGGTGGCCAGACGCCGACCCGCCGGGCTGTGACGGGAGACCGCAGGAGCCTTGTCACCCGATCGCCTCGCGGCGAGTGACGCGCTGCCGTATCCACATCACGTTACAATCATGTAACAACCGCGACAAGACGAACGTCCGGACAACGAAGCTCGACCGAACATCTACAAGAGTGCGCGACCGGGAGGCATTGCGCAAGAGCCAACCGGCTCGTGGCGAGACTTCCTGAACAGGTATCTCGGCCCCCAGGCGGATGGAACGATGCCGTTGATCGAATCGTCCGCCGCCTGGCGGGTCCGGCCCGGCGCCGGTCCCGCTCTGAAACACCAGGGCCTGAAACACCAGGGCGGTGCATCCTGGCCCGGGCATCCCGGCCCGGGTAGGGGTTGACCGAGGATCACCCGGTTACCGGCGTGATCGGCGGGGTTACGGTCACCGGAGCGATGCGCATCGAACCGTGGGGGCGAGCCGAAAGCGGACGGCCCGGTTCCGGTCGCGACGTGCCGGAGCGACCGGAACCGGGCCGAGGCCGACCAGCGGCGATCTCGTTTTTTTCCGATGGGATTTTTCGGCGGGAACAGGGCATCCCACCCCATTCCCCCGGATCAGGGCTGGGTGGTGGTTCAGTCCGGGATGATCCGGCTCCGGTCGAACTCGCCGTCCCGCGCGCCGGCCAGGAACGCGTCCCACTCGGCCGCCGAGAAGGCGAGCACCGGCCCGGTCGGGTTCTTCGAGTCACGGACGGCGACGCTCCCGCCGAGCGCCGCGACCTCCACACACATACCGCCCGCGCCGTTGCTGTAGCTGCTCTTGCGCCAAGCCGCCTCGATGGCATTGTCGGTGATCGGCTTCATATATCTGATCATTTCATTTCCTCTGCGACCGAGAGTATCATCTGGATGGACTCTTCCGGCCGCAGGGCTGCCGCCAGAAGATGATCCAGCTTCACTCTATAGCGCCTGACTTCGGAGGGGCGCTCAATATAGAGACTTCCGGCCGCTTCCTCTATATAGACCACTTCGTTGTCTCCTGACTCGGGGAATCCGAGTATCGAGAATGTGCTTCCCAGGCTGGCATGCGCGCCCACGGAGAAGGGAAGTACCTGAATTGTCACGTTCGGCAGCTCGGACTGTTTGGCGAGGAACTCGAGTTGGCTTCGCATGACGGCTCTGCCGCCGATTGTCCGGCGTAGGACCGCCTCGTCCAGAATCACCCAGAGGCGAGGATGATCGGCGGCGGTGAGCCGGCGCTGCCGGTCCAGCCTGAGCGCGATCTTGCGTTCGACCTCGTCCTCGCTCACCTCCGGATCGTCGGCCCGGATGACGGGCCGGGCGTAGTCGCTGGTCTGCAGCAGCCCATGGACGAGCTGCGATTCGTAGACCGAGATCGAGGCGGCGTCGCCCTCCAGGCCGATATAGATCTCGAACCAGGCGGGGACCACGTCGTGGTAGGTGTGCCACCAGCCGTGGCGCCGGGACTCGCGGGCCAGGGCCAGCAACGCGTCCCGGCGTTCGTCGTCGGTCACGCCGTAGAGAGCCAGCAGGTCGGACACGTCCCGGGTGCGGACCGGCACGCGGCCGTTCTCCATCCGACTGACCTTGGAAACCGAACAGCGCAGCAGTTGGCAGACCTCGTCGACGGAGATGCCCGCCCCCTCGCGAAGTCGTCGTAACTCGGCGCCCAGGCGCCTTCGCCGCACGGTCGGACCGCCGCTCGTGGCCATCGCTCGTCCTTCGGGCTCTTCGGGGTGATGGATGCATCCTGCCACTTGTTCGCCACTCCTCACCCAGGGCGCGCATTGCTGGGTAGCGAAACTCTTACAGAAGCTCTTGCAGAAGAGGCCTGCAGGGGCTATTCTTACCTTGAGTAGTTGTGATGCACCTCAAGGTGAGAGCGTGGGGCAGGGCTGGTTGCGGGGAGACGCCGATGGTCATCACGCAGGGTCCGGGATGCCGCTAGGGAGACCGCGCCAAGAAACGGCGCCCCGCACCTGTGGTGCCTCCATGCCCGGCGGCCGCTCCATGCCCGGCGGCCGCGTCGCCGGTCCCGCATGTGTCGACGCCGGCGGCTGTCAGGCGTCATCCCTAAGGTGTCACCCCTCACCCCTCAACCGTCAACCGCCGGTTCCGGGTGAGTGGATGACGATCCTCGCCCGGAGCCGGCCATCTCGCCGTTGTCCGTCGTGCGGCTCTCCGTCGTGCGGCTCTCCGTCGTGCGGCT
>NZ_CDWWXB010000090.1:11567-13678 GCF_977971855.1 Frankia sp. CoWAU3
CTCCGTCGTGCGGCTCTCCGTCGTGCGGCTCTCCGTCGTGCGGCTCTCCGTCGTGCGGCTCTCCGTCGCGCGGCTGTGCGTCGTGCGGCTGTGCGCGGAGGGGATTTCTTCCGCGGCGGCTCCGGCAGGCAGATCCACGGTTATCATTATCGGACAATCACCGAAAGGCGCGACAATGACGACTCGCCAATTCCAGGTTTATGATGGCGATGGCGAACTGGTGGCCACCTTCCCGGAATGGGAGGCGGCGCACAACTGGGCTCATCTGCGCGCGAACGAGCCGGTGACCTCGCGGCCCGTGCAGATCGAGGATCGGGTCGAACGCCGTACCTGGACGATCGAGGCGGACCGCTGCCGGCTGACCGTGTGGCGGCGACGGGTCGAGTACGGATACTGCGGGAGTGGCGACCTGCGGCATGCCGCTAACGCTCGTAAGCACGCCCGGGCGTCCTGAGCCGGTCCACTCGTGGCTGCTGGTGACTCCCGCCTGCGGGTTGGCGTGGCCCCCGGCCCGTGACGGCTCCGGGGAAGTCCCGGCAAGTTCCGAGGCTTCTCCCAGGTAGTCCACAGCCTCTCCGGACATCGTCCGTCCCATGAGTTCGACGCGGCACCCGGCCCGATGGTCTCCCCACCTCGTGGTGCGTCTCGCCCTGGTGGCCTGGGGGATCGCGGTGGTGGCCCTGTGGTGGTTCGACACCTCCGCGTCCAGCGTCCACGGCGCCGGGCCCGCCATGACCGCGGTCGGTCGGGTCTGCGGCCTGCTGGCGGCCTATCTGGTGCTCGTGCAACTGCTGCTCATGGCGCGGATACCTGCCTTCGAACGCGCCGTCGGTCTCGACCGGCTGGCCGCGTGGCACCGCGGCCTGGGCACGAACGCCATCCTGCTCATCGTCGTCCACATCCTGCTGACGGTGTGGGGTTACGGCCTGGCCGGGCATCATCAGCCGCTCGCCGAGCTCGTCACGGTGATCACGACATACCCGGAGATGTGGAAGGCCACCGTCGGCACCCTGCTGTTCGTGGCCGTCGGGGTCGCGAGTGCCCGGGCGGCCCGGCCGCGCATCTCGTACGAAGTCTGGTACGCGCTGCATCTCACCACCTACCTCGCCGTGTTCCTGGTCTTCTTCCACCAGACGGAGACCGGTGGGGACTTCGTCGGTCACCCGGTTAACCGGCTGCTGTGGACCGCGATGTACGTCTCCGTCGCCGCCTGTCTCGTCGTCTGGCGCCTGATCCTGCCGATTGCGGCCGTGGCCCGGCACCGGATGACGGTCGATCGGGTGGTGGAGGAGGCACCCGGCGTCGTCTCGGTGTGGATCCGCGGTCACGACCTGCACCGGCTCGGTGCGCGTCCGGGACAGTTCCTGCTGTGGCGGTTCGCCGCCCGCGGGCATCTCGTGACCGCGCACCCCTACTCGCTGTCGGCCCCGCCGACAGCGCATCAGCTGCGTATCACGGTCAAGGCCGCCGGCGACCACTCCCGGGCGGTCGCCCTGCTGCGACCGGGCACACCGGTCGTGGCGGAAGGTCCCTTCGGACATTTCACCGCCGCGCGGGCCCACCGGGGCCGGGCGCTGCTCGTCGGCGGGGGCAGCGGAATCGGACCGGTCCGGGCGCTGGCAGAGGATCTTGCCGGTCGTGGCGACGACGTCGTGGTTGTGCACCGGGTGAGCCGGCCGAGAGATCTCGCGCTGGGACGGGAGTTTGAGGCGCTCGCCGATAGCAGTCGAATGATCGTCCACCGGGTGATCGGTTCCCGGCGTGAGCTCGGATATGACCCGCTGGAGGCCCGCTTCCTCGAGGCCGCCATCCCGGACGCCGCCGACCGCGACGTCTTCGTCTGTGGCCCTCGTGGGATGACCACCACGGTCGTCCGGGCGCTTCGCGGTCTCGGCGTTTCCCGTGACCAGATCCACACCGAGGAGTTCGATCTCCGTTGAACGACAACGCCGACAACGCCGACAACGCCGACAACGCCGACAACGCCGACAAACCCTACCGGGGAAGGCTCGGTTTCGTGGCGCTGATGGGAGCCGCCATCCTCGTGGTCGGTGCGAAGGCCGCGACCGGCCACGGGGAGCGGCTGGTGGCACTCGCTGCGTCGCCGACCG
>NZ_CDWWXB010000091.1:0-4890 GCF_977971855.1 Frankia sp. CoWAU3
TTGATGGCATGGCGCAGTACGTCTTCCAGATGCGCAAAGCGCGCAAGGCCCATGGCGACAAGGTCATCCTCGATGATGTGACCCTGTCGTTCCTCCCCGGAGCCAAGATCGGGGTAGTCGGCCCGAACGGCGCGGGGAAGTCGTCCCTGCTCAAGATCATGGCCGGCCTCGATCAGCCGAGTAACGGCGAGGCGACCCTGAGCCCCGGCTACACGGTCGGCATGCTCGCCCAGGAACCCCCGCTGGACGAGACCAAGGACGTCCGCGGCAACGTCGAGGACGGCGTGCGTGAGATCCGCCGGGTGCTCGCCCGCTACGAGGAGATCAACGAGAAGATGTCCGCGCCCGACGCGGACTTCGACTCCCTCCTCGCCGAGCAGGCCGAGCTTATCGACAAGATCGAGGCCGCGAACGCCTGGGAGCTCGACAGCCAGCTCGACCAGGCCATGGACGCGCTGCGGCTGCCGCCCGGCGATGCCGACGTCACCCTGCTCTCCGGCGGTGAGCGCCGCCGGGTCGCGCTGTGCAAGCTCCTGCTTGAGGCTCCCGACCTACTCCTGCTCGACGAGCCGACCAACCACCTCGACGCCGAGAGCGTCGCCTGGCTGGAGCAGCACCTCGCCCGCTATGCGGGCGCCGTGCTGGCCGTCACCCACGACCGGTACTTCCTGGACAACGTCGCCGGCTGGATCCTCGAGCTCGACCGGGGCCGTGCCTTGCCCTACGAGGGCAACTACACCACCTACCTGGAGAACAAGGCGGCCCGGCTGAAGGTCGAAGGCCAGAAGGACGCCAAGCGGCGCCGGGTGCTCGCCCAGGAACTCGAGTGGGTCCGGTCCAACCCGAAGGCCCGCCAGACCAAGAGCAAGTCGCGTCTCGCCCGCTACGAGGAGCTGGCCGCCGAGGCGGACCGGGCGCGCCCGCGCGACTTCGAGGACATCCAGATCCCGCCCGGCCCCCGGCTCGGCAACCAGGTCATCGAGGCCAAGGGGCTCACCAAGGGCTTCGATGACCGGCTTCTCATCGACAACCTGTCGTTCACCCTGCCGCGCGGCGGCATCATCGGCGTGATCGGCCCCAACGGCATCGGTAAGACGACCCTGTTCAAGATGTTGACCGGCCAGGAGGCGCCGGACGCCGGGGAGCTCGTCATCGGCGACACCGTCGACATCGCCTATGTTGACCAGACCCGCTCGGGCCTGGACCCGAAGAAGAACGTCTGGCAGGTCGTCTCCGACGGCCTCGACCACATCGTCGTCGGCAAGGTCGACTTCCCGAGCCGGGCGTACGTGTCGTCATTCGGGTTCAAGGGGCCGGACCAGCAGAAGCCCGTCGGTGTGCTGTCCGGTGGGGAGCGTAACCGGCTGAACCTCGCGCTCACCCTCAAGCGTGGCGGCAACGTCCTGCTTCTCGACGAGCCCACCAACGACCTCGACGTGGAGACGCTGCGCTCCCTGGAGGACGCGCTGCTGGAGTTCGCCGGCTGCGCCGTGGTCATCTCCCACGACCGCTGGTTCCTCGACCGGGTCGCCACCCACATCCTGGCCTGGGAGGGAACCGACGAGGACCCGGCGCGCTGGTTCTGGTTCGAGGGGAACTTCGCCGACTACGAGACCAACAAGATCGACCGTCTTGGGCAGGAGGCGGCCCGCCCGCACCGCGTCACCCACCGCAAGCTCACCCGGGACTGAGGGCGCACCCGGGCCGGCCGGTGCCCACGGGCACCGAGCGGTCAGCCGGGTCGGTTCTGCAGCGAGTTCGCCGCCATCGACAGATAGTCCCAGAGCTGCCTGTCGAGATCGGGCGGCAGGTCCAGGGAGTCGACCGCGGCCCGCATGATCTTCAGCCAGGCGTCCCGCTGCGTCGGGCCGATCGCGAACGGGGCGTGCCGCCTCCGCAGCCGAGGATGCCCGCGCTGCTCCTGGTAGTCGGTCGGGCCACCCCAGTACTGGATGAGGAACATGCGCAGGCGCTCCTCGGCGCCGGTCAGATCCTCTTCCGGGTAGAGCGGGCGCAGTACCGGATCGTTCGCCACACCCTGGTAGAACCGGGCGACCAGCTTCCGGAACGTCGGTTCGCCGCCGGCGGCGTCGTAGAAGGAGCTGATCGGGAGAGTGCGCGGAGGAGACTGGTTCACCCGTCCATTCTGCGGCACGGCGGTGCGGTCCGATCCGGGCGACGGGTGTTCTCAGCCGTCGCGGGGTGCGATCCACGCCGTCGTGTCGGGGGGCAGCGTCAGGGTCGCGCCGTCGTACCCCACCGGTCCGCTGGCGAGCACCAGCTGTCCGGGCAGCGGAATCGTCGCCTCCCCCTCGGTCGTCGTCACGCATGTCATACTGGCCGACCCCACCGAGGTGGGCGGGGTCGGGGGCACCGACGAGCCTGCCGGCGCGGGGCGGTCGAAGGCCAGGCATCCGGCCGGGGAGTCGTCCCGCCAGCGCAGGTCGTCGCCACGCAGGTGGGGGAGGGCGCGGCGCAGGGCGAGCGCGCTGCGCACGAGCAGCCAGGTCGACATCGGGTCGGCCGCCTGCGCGAGGACCGCGAGGTCCGCCCAGTCGGCGGGTTGCGGCAACCACGGGTCGGCGCCGGCCGAGGTGAATCCGTAGGGAGGCGCGTCCCCCGACCACGGCAGGGGGATCCGGGCGCCGTCCCGGCCCGGCGACGTCCCCCCGGACCGCGTCCAGATCGGGTCGCGACGGGCGGCCGGCGGCACCTCGGCCTGCGGCAGCGCCAGCTCGTCGCCCTGGTACAGCACCGCGGTGCCGGGCAGCGCGAGCAGCGTGAGCAGAGCGGCGCGCGCGCGGCGGGTCCCCGTGGGACCGCCGCCGTAACGGGTCGCCGGCCGCACCACGTCGTGGTTGGCGAGCACCCAGGTGCCCGGCGCGCCGACCGCCGTCAGCGCGGCGCGTTCGGCGTCGATGGCGGCCCGCCAGGCCGCCGCCGACCAGGGGATGCTCAGCAGGGAGAACGAGAACGTCAGGTGCAGCTCGTCCGGTCGCACGTAGCGGGCGAGCCGGGCCGGGTCGCGCACCCAGGTCTCCCCGATCAGGACCCTGGGACGCCCGTCGCGGGCGGTGTACTCGTCGGTGATCGCGCGCCACGCGCGGTAGATCTCGTGCACCCCGTCCTGGTCCCAGACCCGGGGCTCGTGCTCCTCGCGGAACCCGCTGTCCGGAGCCAACCGGGCGCCGGGCGGGTTGTCCCGTAGCTCGGTGTCCTTCATCAGCCCGTGGGTCACGTCGATCCGGAACCCGTCGACCCCTCGATCGAGCCAGAACCGCAGCGTCGCGGCATGGTCCGCGCGGACGGCGGGATGATCCCAGTTCCAGTCGGGCTGCTCGGCGTCGAACAGGTGCAGGTACCACTGGCCGTCCGCCACCCGCGTCCAGGCCGATCCGCCGAACACCGATTCCCAGTTGTTCGGAGGCTGCTCGCCGCCGGGGCCTCGGCCGTCGCGGAAGATGTAGAGCTCCCGCTCGGGACTGCCCGGCGCGGACGCGAGCGCCGCCTGGAACGCCGGATGCGCCGAGCTTGAGTGGTTCGGCACGAGATCGATCAGCACGGCGAGCCCGGTCTCGGCGGCGTCGGCGAGCACGGCGTCGAGGTCCGCGAGGTCACCGAAGAGCGGATCCACGCCGCGATGGTCGGCGACGTCGTACCCGTGATCGGCCATGGGGGACGAGTAGAAGGGCGTGATCCAGATCGCGTCGACGCCGAGTTCCGCCAGCACGGGCAGATGCCGCCGTAGCCCCTCCAGATCGCCGATCCCGTCGCCATCGGAATCGGCGAAACTGCGAAGGTACACCTCGTACAGCACGGCCCGGCGCCACCACGTCCCGTCCTGGCCGGGCGACCGCCCCCGGCCGTCGGCGCCATTCGGGCGATCCAGCTCCCCGGCGTCGCCGGCTCCCGCGCTGTTGTCCTTGTTGTCCTCGGCGCCCTCGGTGTTCTCGTTGCCCTCGCCCGCGTCGCTCCGGTGGCCGCGCTGGACACTAGATCGAGGGTAGAAAGAAGATATTTTCTCTCTCTTGGTAGATGAGGGTGTCTTTGTGGAGTAGCCCGCAACAGAATGATCTGTCCTCATCTGGCTCCTTCTGGCGTTTCTGGTCCTTTTGGGACAGATGCTCCCTGTTGTGCGCCTATCCAGGGACCGCTCCGCCGCGTCGGGACGGCGCGGCGGAGCGCGTGTTCCTCGGTCGGGCGATGCCTGTCCAGCATCAAACCCGGTCGGTGGGGGCGAAGGTAGGGCGATGGGGTGCTGGTTGCGGCTCGGGTCGACGTTCCCCCGATGCGTGATATCCGATATCCGAACTAGACTTCCGCAGATAGACCGGGTGACTGGCTGTTACGAAGCGGTACCGGGAATCGGATTCGGTCGGGGATGTGATGGTGTGCCCGTGACGTCGGAACCATCCACCGGGAGTTCGCCCCAGGCGCCCGGTATATCAAGGTTCGTCAGTGAGTCGCGGAGGTCCGATCAGGTGCGGCGGTCGGCGTCCGCAGGTCTGCGGGCCGCGCGGGAGGCCGTCCGCGCGCTGTGTCACGGTGCTCGGGGGGAGCATGACGACGGATCGAGCGGCTCCGATCCGTCCTTCCTGGCCGATGCCGGTCTCGTCCTCGGCACCTCCCTCGACCCCGATCGGGTCGTCGATCTGATCGCCGGACTCGCCGTGCCCCGCCTCGGCACGGGCGCCCTGGTGTGGCTGCGCGAGGGTGACCAGGTCAGGCTCGGTGCCTCGGTCTTCCACGACCCGAAAGTCGGCAGGATTATGCGGGCGATTGTCGCCACGCGGCCGCCCCAGCTCGCGGACGAATTCCCGCCGGGCGTCGTCATGCGTGAGGGCCAGACGTACTGTCTGCCGGACTTCGACGAGCTGCGCCCGGTGCCGC
>NZ_CDWWXB010000091.1:5238-11658 GCF_977971855.1 Frankia sp. CoWAU3
GGGGGGCCGTCGCGCTGGAGAACGCACAACGCTTCCGCGAGGCACAGGAGTCCGCGCTGACCCTGCAACGGTCCCTCCTGCCGGCGCATCCCCCCGCACTCGACGGGGTCGAGATCGCGATGGAGTACCGGCCGGGGACGGCAGGCACGGAGGTGGGAGGCGATCTCTACGATGTCATACCGCTCGCCGGGGGACGGGTCGGGGTGGCCATCGGTGACGTGATGGGGCGCGGCCTGCACGCCGCGGCGGTGATGGGCCAGCTGCGGGCGGCGCTGCGCGCCTACGCCCTGGAGGATTGGAGCCCCGTCGAGGTGCTGACCCGGCTCGACCGGGTCGTCGGCCTGCTGCCCGGTCTCCAGCTCGCGACCTGTATGTACGCCGTCTATGACCGGAACACCGGCCGGGCGACGATCGCGAGTGCCGGCCATCTCGCGCCGTTGGTGATCCTTCCCGACGAGGACCCCGACTATCTGGTGCTCGACCCCGGGCTCCCGCTGGGAGTCTGCGAGGGGGCGATGTTCAGCGAGACGACCGTCGCGCTTCCACCCGGATCGGCGTTGGTGATGTTCACCGACGGCCTGGTGGAGTCGCGACGCCGACCGCTCGTGGACGGCCTGGACAATCTTCGACGCGGTCTTACCACACAGCGGGCCCGGGCTGCCGCGGTAGGCCTCAAGGCGGTCGAAGTCGCAGCGGGTGCCGACGTGGCGGCCGGAGGCGAGGGCGAGGGCATGAGCGCGGAACGGACCGGGAAGGCGGAACGGACCGGGAAGGCGGGGACGGATCGGCGGGCCCCCGGCCCGTCGCTCGGCCCGCCCCCCGGGGTGCCGGAACGCCGCTCCTGGGCGGACCGGCGGCGCCGGGCGCGCAGGGTGAACTTCGCGGCGCGTAGCTGGTTCGGTCCGGACACCGTCAACGGCCCCGGCGAGGGCCCCGTCGAGGAGACCGCCCGCACGCTGCTCGAACGGTGCCTGATCGCAGCCGATCTCCCGGCCCGGACCGACGACGACACCGCCATGGTGGTGCTCACCACGCAGGCCGTGAACCCGCCATTGCTCGAACTCGCGTTGCCCGCGGTGGCCGCGTCGGCAGGCGAGGCCCGGACAGCGATGCGTTCGGTCCTCGCCGAATGCGGGATCACCTCCGTCGAGGACGCGATGCTGCTGGTCAGCGAGGTGGTGACGAACGCGGTGCTGCACGCCCGCAGTGATCTGGTACTGCGGGCATCGATGGAACCCGGTCGGCTGCGGATCAGTGTCGAGGACCGGGAAGGCGCGCGTCTGCCCCGGCCCGGCGCGGCCGCGGAGAACAAACCCGAGCCCGAGTCGGGGTGGGGCCTGCTGCTGGTCGAGGCGCTGGCGCTAGCCTGGGGGGTGGAGATGACCCCCGGGGGCAAGCGTGTCTGGTTCGACATCGAGATACCCGACCAGGAGCCGGGTGCTGCCGGCCCGACGAGACCGATCGTTGGACCCGATCCGTCTCCCGCGGCGGGCCCGTCCCGGAAGCCTCCCCTCGACCCGCCGATCCAGGGCCGGTGCTGGGGATAGCATCCGGGGCCGGGCCACCTGACGATCCGGGCCAAGGCCGCGTGATCAGGCGGTGGCGACGGCGCGGGCGGCCCATTCGTCCTCGGCCTTGCGCACGATGTTGCGCAGCATTCCACCGAAGACGGCTGCGTGGAACGGGCTGACCGACCACCAGTAGAGCTGCCCGGGAAGTCCGCGGGGCAGGAAACTCGCGCGCTGCGAGTAGGTCGTGGTGCCCTCGGAGTCCACCATCGAGCGTAGTTCCAGCCATGCCTCGCCAGGCAGCTTCATCTCGGCACGCAGCCGGAGCAGGTGGCCCGGTTCGATCTCCTCGACCCGCCAGAAGTCCAGCGCCTCCCCGACGTGCACCCGCTGCGGATCACGCCGGCCCCGGCGCAGACCGACGCCACCGAGGGCGGTGTTCACCCAGCCGCGGGCGGACCAGGCCAGGGGCCACGAGTACCAGCCGTTGTCGCCCCCGATGCCCTCGATGACGTGCCACAGACAGGCCGGCGGCGCCGCCACGGCCATGCTGCGCTCGTCGACGTAGAGGGATCCCCCGGCCCACTGCGGGTCGGTCGGCAGGGGCTCGTTCGGGGGGTGCGTGGCACCGGCGCCGTCCCTGTCGTCCGATGCGCCTCCCGGACCCGGCCACACCGCCGTCGACCATCGGGTCTTCACCGAACGCGCCCGCACCCGGGCCAGTGCGAGGGCCACCGCGGCGTCGAAGGGCAGCAGTCCCTCGGCAGGATCGGGGATCCAGCGGGCGACCTGGTGGTCGTGGACCACCACCTCGTTGCGCAAGGAACGGATGAGCGGCCTCGCGATGCCGCCCGGCACCGGGGTGACGAGCCCGACCCACAGCGAGGACAGTTCGGGGGACAGGATCGGAACCGGGACGATGATCCGGCGCCGCAGCCCCTCGACGGCGGCGAAGCGCTGCATCATCTCCGCATAGGTCAGGATGTCCGGGCCGCCCACGTCGAAGGTGCCCTCGACGTCGTCGGGGACCTCCAGAGCGCCGATCAGATAATGCAGCACGTCCCGGACGGCGATTGGCTGGATCCTGGTCCGCACCCAGCGCGGCGTCAGCATCACCGGCAGGCGCTCCGTCAGGTAGCGCAGCATCTCGAACGAGGCGCTGCCGCTGCCGATGACGACCGCCGCACGCAGCACGATCGTCGGAACCCCCGAGCCGAGCAGGATCCTCCCGATCTCCTGGCGGGAGCTCAGATGGGCGGACGTGCCACCCGTCGTCGCCGGGCCCAGCCCGCCGAGGTAGACGATCCTGCGGACATCGGCCGCCCGGGCCGCGGCGGCGAAGGCGTTCGCCGCCCGCCGGTCGACCGCGGAGAAGTCACCACCACTGTCGATCGAGTGGATGAGGTAGTAGGCGACCTCGATCCCGTCGAGTGCGGACCGCAACGACTCCGGATCCCGGGCGTCGGCGCGGACGACCTCCGCCCGGACGGCCCACGGGATGTCCCGCAGCCGGACGGGATCCCGGGTCATGACCCGGACGTGGTGGCCACGGTCGAGCAGGCGGGGAGCCAGCCGGCCGCCGATGTACCCGGTCGCCCCGGTGACGAGGATGCGCACGCTGGTTACCTGCCCCGGTAGGCCCCGCCGTACCCTGGCGCCCGGCCGATCCGCCGTCGCCGTGCCGGGGAACGCCTCGAACAGGCGGGGAACGCCCCGGGCGGGCGCCGTCAGGCCGAGGCGGCCTCGGTCACGTCGGTACTCAGGTAGGCCGACCAGCGTGGATCCATCCGACGGGAGCCCAGAATGCGCCAAGCGGCTCCGCTCGGCGCCCGTGGCGCCGTGCGGAGCCGCCAGCCGAGATCAGCGACGGCCCGGTCGGCTTTCAGATGGTTGCAGCGGCCACAGGCCGCCACGACGTTCTCCCACGCATGCGGGCCCCCACGGGAGCGTGGAATGACATGATCCAGGGATGTTGCCGGAGCATTGCAGTACACGCAGCGATGATGGTCGCGGGCCAGCACACCCTTGCGGGTCAGCGGGACCTGCGAGCGGTACGGCACCCGGACGAAACGCGCTAACCGGACCACGATCGGGACATCGATGGATGCCGTCGCGGACCGAAGAACCTGCCCGGCCGATTCGACCATGACGGCCTTGTCGGTCAGGACCAGCACCAGCGCGCGCCTTTGCGACACCACGCACAGAGGCTCGTACGTGGCATTGAGAACCAGCGCCTCTGCCACGCGCCGACCTCCTGCCCACCGAGGGCCCCTTGCGGGCCGTTCTGCCCAGCGTCTCCGGTGACAATGGATAGTCAACCTTCTTCTGCGGCAGAACGCGAGCCTGTTTGCATGGTCATCGCCTTTCGTGCCGTGGCGCTGCACATATCTCGTGGCCTTTGTCACATGCGGGCGACCATTCTGTGATCATATCAATACGGAAAGTGCTTTTTGAGTGTAGTGGGAGACCTGGCCGGGTTGGGTTGGAGAGTGGTTGGGCCGGAGCGTGGCCGTCCGTCGACCGGATCGGGGCCCCCACCGCCGGGCCACCGGCATGGGTGAGACTGACCTGGGGCCGCAGCCCCGGCCGCCGCGAGCGCGGGAGGGCCGGTGACCTCGGCCGGCTCGGGGAACTCCGAATGATCGCAATCTACCGGAAGGATGATCGACGCCGTGACGCCCGCCCCGTCCCTGCTGGCTCAGCCTCTCATCCCGTCGCTGGGAATGTTGCTGTCCGCCTCGCCGTCACCCACCGGATCACCGGGCCCGACGTCCGGGCTGACGACGCCCACCCCGCTGCCCTCGCCGAGCCCGTCGGTGACCTCCGACCCGCTGGTGTCCCTGGAGGGCGTCGCGACCGCGCTTCGGGACGCCTGCGGGACCGATCCGGGGCTGCTGTGCCGCACCGTCTACAACACGACCCACAGTAACTATCTCGCCTCCGGGGCTGAGGTGTTCCTCGGTACCCCGATCCGCATCGCGCTCATTTTAGTGATCGCGTTCGTGGTGCGGGCGCTGCTGCACCGGTTCATCCGGCGCACCACCGACATCGGACACGCCACCGAACGGACTGGTTCCGGCAGCTGGGGCGGGTTGTTCCGGAGTTCCCGGGCCGGCTCTCTGCTAGGCGCGTTCGGCGACCCGGCAGTGCTGATGGAAAGGCGCCGTCAGCGTGCGGCGACGGTCGGTTCGCTGCTGCGCAGCGTGACGTCCATCTTCATCTTCGGCCTGGCATTCCTCAGCATCCTGGGCGAGCTGGGCATCAATCTCGCCCCCATCGTCGCCAGCGCCGGTGTGCTGGGAGTCGCGGTCGGTTTCGGTGCGCAGAACCTCGTCCGGGACTTCCTGTCGGGGATGTTCATGCTGCTGGAGGACCAGTACGGGGTGGGAGACGTGATCGATCTCGGCCCGGTCTCCGGCGCCGTGGAGGCGGTCAGTCTCCGGACGACCAGACTGCGCGACGTCGAGGGCACCGTCTGGTACGTCCGGAACGGCGAGATCACCAGGGTCGGTAACAAGAGCCAGCAATGGGCACGGACCGTGCTCGACGTTCCGCTCGACTACGACACCGAGGTCGCCACCGCCAAACGGGTGCTGGCCCGGACGGCGAACGAGCTCTGGGCGGACGCGAAGTGGAGCAGCCTCATCCTCGCCGAGCCCGAGGTCTGGGGCATGGAGACCATGACCTCGGACGGTTACACCCTGCGTGTCGCCATCAAGACCCAGCCGCTCAAGCAGTGGGAGGTCGCGCGTGAGCTGCGTGAGCGGGTCCGGACCTCGCTTGGCGCGGCTGGCATCGAGCTCGGTTCCGTGCAACGCAGTGAGGTGACCATGGTCGACGACGACGAGGAGAGCGCCGGGAGCCGTGAGGAGGACGACGCGGATCCGGATGCCGGGGTCGGCGGGGGTGACGCGGACGCGCAGGGGACGGATCTGCCGCGGGCACGGATCGACCCGCCCGCCCCCGGCTCGTCGCGCCTGAGGGGTTGATCTGGTCGGCCTGGGCGTGCCGGTCGGTCTGTCCGGGCTTGCGGTGGCTGAAACCGTCCTGAGGATCGCGGTACGTCTTCCTGAGACCGGCCCCGCGCAGCACCATCACCGCGTCGGGTGAAGGCAGACTGGGGGCGTGCGGGTACTGGTGGTGGACGACGACGCGGCTGTCCGGGAGTCCCTGGAACGCTCACTGCGGTTCGAGGGGTACGAGGTGGCCACGGCGGTGGACGGGGCGGACGCGCTCGATGTCATCGGCCGCGAGCGGCCGGACATCGTCGTGCTGGACGTGATGATGCCCCGGGTGGACGGGCTGGAGACCTGCCGTCGGCTGCGGGCCCAGGGCGACGACGTCCCGGTGCTCATGCTGACCGCTCGGGACGGCTTGGCCGACCGGGTCAGCGGCTTGGACGTCGGTGCCGACGACTACCTGGTCAAACCGTTCGCCCTGGAGGAGCTGTTCGCCCGGTTGCGGGCACTGATCCGCCGGGCGGCGTTGGCCGCGCGGGTGCGGGCGGCCGGTTCGGACGGGTCCAGGGGGATCCCCGACTCGACGCTTCGCTACGGCGGGGTCTGTCTGGATCAGGTCAGCCGCCAGGTGACCCGCGGTGATCGGGAGCTGATTCTGACCAAGACCGAGTTCGAGCTGCTGGAGTTGTTTCTCGCCCATCCGCGTCAGGTGCTCTTCCGCTCCATGATCATGGAGCGGGTTTGGGGGTATGACTTCGGCCCGACGTCGAACTCGCTGGAGGTCTTCGTGAGCTACCTGCGCCGCAAGCTCGAGGCGAACGGCGAGCCCAGGCTGTTGCACACCGTGCGCGGAGTTGGCTACGTGCTGCGTGAGCCGTCGGGGGACCGGGCGTGAGCAGTGCCCCCGACCAGGGGGCCGCGCCCTCGCCGTGGTGGCCGCAGCCGGTAGCGGG
>NZ_CDWWXB010000091.1:12058-13662 GCF_977971855.1 Frankia sp. CoWAU3
CATGCGGCGGTGAACGGGCGCGCCGGCCGGTTGGACGGGTTCGCGCGGCGCGTCCACCCGGGACGTCACCCCAGGATCCGGTTTTCCTCCCCGCTCGGTCAGCTGACGTTGCGGGCCCGGCTCGCCCTGCTCGTCGGGATGGCGGTGGCTGCCGCCGTGACGGTCGTCGCCGGGGTGTCGCTGGGGGCGACCAGCATCGTGCTGAACCAGGCCATCGACGACCAGCTCGTAGAGCAGGCTGAGGCGTCGGCGCGCACCATCCAGACCAGCCCGCTGGGGCTGGAACTGCAGGCGTTCAGCTTCGGGCTGGAGGGCCAGTTCCTCGACGCCGCCGGCAATCCGCTGGAGAACGCCGTCTCGTCCTGGAACAGCGTGCGGATCCCGGTCGACTCCGCCGACGCCGAGGTGGCCCGGCGGGAGCGGGCCCAGAACCTGCGCACGATCGCCGTTGACGGGCAGTCCTACCGGCTTGTCACGGTTCCGCTGCAACGTCCCGCGTCCGGCGGTGCATTGCAGCTCGCGCGGCCGACCACCGACGTCGACCGGACCCTGCGCGACCTCGCGCTGGTGCTGCTTGTCGTCGGGATCGTCGGGGTGGTCGGCTCGGTGCTCGCCGGACAGATCGTGGCACGTGCCGCGCTCAAACCCGTTGACGCCGCGGCCGCGGCAGCCGAGGAGGTCGCTCGCACCCAGAATTTGTCGGCGCTCATCCCGGTGACCGGATCCGACGAGATCACCCGGCTGGCGGAGAGCCTCAACAGCATGCTGCGCGCGCTGGAGGCATCTCGGGCCCGCCAGCGCCAGCTCGTCGACGATGCCAGCCACGAGCTGCGCACCCCGTTGACGAGCCTGCGTACGAACATCGAACTGTTGCTGCGCGCCGAGGCGAACCCGCATCGCGCGCTGCCCGCGGCCGACCATGAGGCACTGCTACGCGACGTGGACGCGCAGATGCGCGAACTGTCCGGCCTCGTCAGCGAACTGGTCGAGCTCGCCCGGGACGAGGCGCCTACCGAGGAGGTGGAACGGCTCGATCTCGCGGAGATCGTGCGAGCCGCGGCCGAACGGGCCCGGCGCCGCGCCACCGGCAAGAGCATCAGCATCGAGGTCGACGCGACGCCCTCGACGGTCTACGGGCGGGCGAACATGCTCGAACGGGCGATCACCAACCTGCTCGACAACGCCGTGAAGTTCTCGCCGCCCGCCTCCGTCGTCCGGGTCGGCTCCCGGGACGGCGAGGTAACCGTCGCGGATGACGGACCGGGCATCGCGCCGGAGGACCGCGTGCAGGTGTTCGACCGCTTCTACCGGGCCACCTCCGCGCGGGGCCTGCCCGGATCCGGGCTCGGCCTCGCGATCGTCGCGGATGCCGTGCACACCCACGAGGGTACCGTCACCGCGGAGAGTTCCCCGAGTGGCGGGGCGTTGCTGCGGATGCGGCTGCCGGTCGTTGGCGACCCCGGTCCGCTGGGCCCGGCCACCACACCGGGTCCGGCGCCGAACCCGCCGGACGGCGCTGCTTCGCCTCCGGACCGCGCGGGCGAGAATCCCAGGCCGTGACTTCCGACTGCCCCGCCGTGCCCACCGCACCCGCGTCTACGTCC
>NZ_CDWWXB010000092.1:0-7870 GCF_977971855.1 Frankia sp. CoWAU3
CTTACGATTTTTCGATATAGAAAAGTATTTCCTGCCCCGATGACGAGGCGCGACACGGGAGAGTTCTCGACGAGACGAAAACCGCAGAAATCTTCCAACACAACCACAATGAGGTTTCGCCATGACCGACGGAAATCGCAATCTCTACGTAGTCGCCTGCGGTGGCGGGTACCCCGCCGGGGACCTTCCCGCCTTCGTCGGGCAGGTGCAGTCCGCCGGCTGGGACGTGCGGGTGGTCGCCACCCCGGCGTCTTTGCAGTTCATCGACACGCTCGACACAGGTCACGGGGACGGGTAGCGCAGCAGGGCACCGAGACCGTCGGTCGGTGCGCCGGGCAGATCGGCAGGCAGGACCCGCACGGCCGCGCCGGTGCCCCAAGCGGCCCGCACGGCCAGATCCGCCAACCGGCCGGTGGTCGGTGGTGACCCGGCCCGGCGGGCCAGCCGGGCCAGCGCGCCCGGCTCGGTGGCGACGTCCCCGGGCTCCGGCCCGTACCAGGCGGCCCGGTCGTCGCCGGGGTCGTCGACGACGAGCAGCGTGCCCACCTGAGCGCGGACGAGCGCGTCGAGCGTCGCGGGCACCCCGTCGACCGCCCGGCCATGTGCGCGGTCCTCGGCGAAGCGGTCGAGCACGGCGCGGGTCCGGTCGCGAACCTCGGCCTCGACCAGCTCCCGCACCTCCTGGGAATGGAACCGGTCGCTCCGCCCGGGGTGACGTCCCCCGTGTTCGAGCTGGTGGACCAGCGGGATCACCCGGGGCGGCAGATGCTTGCGCAGCAGCTGCACGGCCCGGACGTCTCCCGCGAGAACCACCAGCGCGGCGTCCACCCGCTCGGCCAGCTCGGTCACCGCCTCGGCGACCTGCGCGGCGTTGTGATCCCACGAGTCCTCGGCACGATCCTGGTAGCGGCGCTGCGACCAGCCGCCGGGGGCATTGCGCTCGATCTCGTCGTCGGAGCCGACGACCTCACCGGCGAACCGCAGTCCGTCCCCGGCCACCCGCAGGTCGGCGCCCGTCCGGTCGGTGAGCACGACCACACAGGGCACGCTGCTCTGCCGGTAGGCAAGCATCGGCAACGTGCAGGGCAGCGAGCCCCAGACGGCCCGGTCCGCCACCTGCCGTCGCAGCCGATGACACCAGACCACCCTGCCATCCGCGGCGCACGCCGCGAGAGCGGCGTTCTGCGGGCCGAGAGACGCCACAACCTCGTCCAACGCGCCCAGCGTCGCGCCATCCGCCCCGTCGGCGGCCAGGCTGTCGCGCAGGTGCCGCCACCGGACCGCCCGATCCGCCGCAATCCCGTCCATCTGATCGGACAGGCCCAGGTACAGCGTCGCGCACGGGCTCGGGACGGCGAGCAACTCGTTGATCTCCTCATCCGGGATCACGGCACCGCGGCCTCCTGTTCTCCGCTCCCGCCGGTCGGCGAGCCGATCCTCCAGGGTCCAGGATGGGCACCGACCGGCTCTTCGGTCCGGCCTCTTCGGTTGCTCCCAGCCATACCCATCATCGGCGCGACGGACCGTCGGCCGCCCGCCAGGACTTCATCCGGGCGCGGCCGGTATATATTGCTGCTGACGGTCCGAATCGGCTCGAGTTCGACTCTTCGCCGGCCTCAATGATCGGCGCCGTCGGCAAACGCCGAATTCCCTACCTGCCCCCGGCCTGTCCCCGCGGATCGGTCCATAGATCAGTGCTGTGCGCGCTTGTCAGGAGGTCGATGCCGGCCAGGACTTCCGCGGCGGGCCGGGCCTCCAGGCGGCGCCCGTCCCGCAACCGCAGGGAGACCCGCTCGTCGGCTGCCTCCCGAGCACCGATGATCGCCTGGTAGGGCACCAGACGAGCGGCCCGGACCCGCGCGCCCAGGGTGCCGCGCTGCGGACCGGCGGCCTCGGTCCGCAGTCCCCGATCGGCCGCCTGCCGGACCAGCGCGAGGGCGTGGGGTACCTCGGCGTCGGAGATCGGAAGGGCCACCAGCTGCACGGGCGCAAGCCATGGTGGAAACGCACCGCCGTGCGACTCGATGAGGTGGGCCACGGCCCGCTCCACGCTGCCGACAACGCTGCGGTGGACCATGACCGGCCGGCGCATCGCGCCGTCCGGGCCCGCGTAGCGCAGATCGAACCGTTCTGGCTGATGGAAGTCGATCTGCACGGTGGACAGGGTGGCTTCACGGCCGGCACTGTCGACGATCTGCACGTCGATCTTCGGGCCATAGAAGGCCGCCTCCCCCTCCACGGCCTCGTAGGCCACCCCCGCGGCGTCGAGGACCTCGGTCAGCAGGGCGGCGGACCGCCGCCACATGCCGGGGTCGCCGACGTACTTCCCGCCCGGCCCCGGCAGGGAGAGCCGGTAGCGGGCCGGGCTGACGCCCAACGCGCCGTAGGCCTCGCGGATCAGCTCCAGCGCCGCGCGCGCCTCGTCGGCGACCTGCTCCGGAGCGCAGAAGATGTGCGCGTCGTTCAGCTGGATCGCCCGCACCCGGGTCAGCCCGCCCAGTACCCCCGACAGTTCGGAGCGGTACATGCCACCCAGTTCGGCCATCCGGAGTGGGAGATCGCGGTAGCTGTGCGCGCGGGAGCGGTAGATCAACGCGTGGTGCGGGCAGAGGCTCGGCCGCAGCACCATCTGCTCCCCGCCAAGCCGCTCCCCGCCAAGCCGCTCCCCGCTGAGATCCATCGGCGGGAACATGTCGTCCCGGTAATGGGACCAGTGGCCGGAGATCTCGTACAGCTCCCGCTTGCCCAGCACGGGCGAGTACACGTGCTGGTAACCGGCCCGACGCTCCACGCCACGGATGTACTCCTCCAGGGTGTGCCGTACGACGGCACCGGCGGGCAGCCAGTACGGCAGACCCGACCCGATCAGCGGGTCGGTATCGAAAAGTTCCAGCTCGCGACCGAGCTTGCGGTGGTCGTACACCGTGGTCTCCTCACCTCGCGGCAGGTAGGGCGGGTGACCACAAGGCGAAGCCCCGGGGCATCCGCCCCGGGGCTTCGACAGAAGAACGGCTGTCAGCGCGCCGGGACACTCTCCGGCGTCGTCGTCAGGCCAGCGCGCTGCATGTCGCCCAGGTCAGCAGTGCCGCCCCCGCCGCGGTGACAATGACGACAGCGGCGTGCGTGACAGCGGCGTGCGTGACGGCGGCATGCGTGACAGCGGGGCGGGCGGGTGGCGGGCGGGGTGGCCGCGGGTCAGCGCGCGAGGATGCTCAGGATCTCACTGGCCGAACGTCCCCGCGCCGCGAGGGGATAGACGGTGATGGCCAGCCGGATGAGGTTGTCACCCCGGCGGCTGACGCCCGCGGCCGGGACGGGCCAGACCCGGTCCGTCGGGCCGGTCGCCTCCCAGGCGATCTTGATCGCGGCGAGTGGGCCGGTGACGTCGCAGCGCCGCCAGGCGTCGGCGGCCCGGGCTGCGACGTCGATGACACCGGGACCGGCCGTGGCGACCGCGACCGCCGCCTCGGGACCCGCGGTCAGGATCCACGGCACGAGGCCCGGTGTCGGCTCGATCCGCTGCAGCAGCGAGATCATCGCCTGCGACCGGGGCCCGGTGACAATGGCCGCCGCCGACGCCCCGTGCCGCGCGACCACGTCCACGGCGCCCGGATGTGCCTGTTCGACGTCGGCCAGGGCCCGGCGCACCGCGGGTTCCAGGTCGAGCGAGGCGAGTGTCGCCAGCACGGCCACGGGTATCCGGGCGAGCAGCCTCCCGAGCGGCGCGAGCACCGGCCGGTCGGCCTCGGGTACCCGGCCGAGACACGCGGCCGCGGCAGCGGCCTCGGTCACCGATATGCCGTGCTCCAGAGCCAGGCCGACCACGGCGACCGGGTCGTCCGTGGTGGCGGCGACGGCCAGATCCACCTCGGCCGCGCCCGCGGGCAGCAGGTCGGCGACCGCCAACAACCAGGCCCGGGCGGGCGGGTCCAACGCGCCCAGCGCCGACACCAGGCGCGGCGCCCCGTGCAACGCGGCGGCCACCCGCACCAGACGGGCACCGCAGGTCGCGGCGACGGTAGCCGGGTCGAGCGCGACCAGCGACGCGACCTCCGCCGCGAAGGACGCGGACGAACCGGCAACCCGACCGGACGAACCGGATGGACCCGTGGTGGCCGGCCCCGCCGGACCGGTGCTGAGGGGTCCCGCCGGACCGGTGGTGAGGGGTCCCGCCGGACCGGTGGTGAGGGGTCCCGCCGGACCGGTGGTGAGGGGTCCCGCCGGACCGGTGGTGAGGGGTCCCGCCGGACCGGTGGTGAGGGGTCCCGTGGGGTCCGACTCGCCCCGGGCCGCGCGCGCCGCTTCGACGAGCAGCCGGGGCAGCGGCATCGTGCCCCAGTGGGCGGCCAGATAGGGCGCGGAGACACCCTCCAGCGAGGGGGGCGCGGAGGGCGCCCCGCGGCGCAGGACGCCCTCCGCGATCGCGGTGTCGAGCACGTCGGCCACGTCCTGTCCGGACATCCGGGCGAGCCGGACCAGCCAGTCGCGCGCCGCCCCGATCAGGCTGGCCCTGTTCAGGGTCTCGGCGAGCGGATGGATACCCCAGCGCCGGGACAGGTACAGCCCGACGACGTCGTCGTCGAACAGGGCGACCGCCCACGCCGACATGCCCGGCCTGCCAAGCAGGTTCTCCTGGAAGGCGGTCTCAATCACCGTCGACGGGTCCGCCGCGACAAGCTCGGCAAACTGCGTGGTCCAGACGATGTCCTCGACGGCGAGGCATCGGACGATCTTCAGCAGGGTGTCGAGCGGCAGGACGCCCCACCGGGATCGCGCGAACGCGACGACGCGCGGATCGGCCCACCAGACGGGATCGGGCGGCGGGTCGGCCTGGTGCAGGCCCGCCGTGACGGCCTCGTCGACGAGGTCGCCCGGATTCGCGCCGAGCGCGGCGCCGCAGGAGCGCAGCCACTCCAGGTCGCTGTCCACCAGGACCCGGACCGTCGCCATGATGTCCCGCAGCGACCGTTCGTCCCAGCGTGCGGCGACGTAACCGGCAATCAGCGGCGGCAGCGCCGCGTCCGTCGGCGAGGCCTCGTCGAGGACACCCTCCGCGACGGTCCGGTCGATCGCGCTGGAAACCGGGACCGCGGCGGCGTCGGCCACCGCGCGCAGCCAGCCGACACTCGACCGCGTCAGGTCCCGGGCCACGTCGAGCAACGCCACCAACGGCACCGCGGTCCACCGTTCGGTGAGGTAGGAGGCGACGTCCACATGGGACCAGTCGGATGGTGACGGTGGCCGCGCCTGGCCGAGCAGGCGCTGGGCGAGTGCCGCGTCGACCACCTCCGACACGGACACCCCGACCGTGACGGCCACCGAGCGGATCCAGAGCAGGTCACCCGCGGCCAGCACCCGCCCGAGCTCGATCAGCTCGGCCAGGCTCGTCGTCTTCCACCGTTCGGCGAGACACCTGGCGATGTCGGGGTCCCACCGCGACGGCGGCACCGGACCCGGTCCGGCCAGGAGGTTCTCCTCGATCGCCCGGTCCCGCACCTCGTCGGCAGCCAGCCCGCCGGCGGCCGCGAGGGCCGCGCACCAGTCCGGTATCCAGTCCGGGTCACGGGCGACGACCAGGGTGTCGGCGAATGCGGCCCGCGGGTCCGCGACCGGGGCCGACACGTCCTCGGCGGAGGCAGTCGCGCCCTCCTCCACGCCGCCGTCCACACCGCCGTCCATACCGCCGTCCGCACCGCCGTCGAGCACGAACCGGCGGACCTCGTCCTCGGTGAGTCCGGGCACCGCATCGGCGCCGGCCCGCGCAAACAGCTCGATCCGGTGGACGATGCCGCTGCCGGGCCGCCCACTCACCGGGCTGGTTCCCCCCCCCGCAGCACCTCGGGCGTCACCCGGGCACGTTCCGTGAGTTCCCGGATCAGATCGACGGGCAGCAGCGGCGCGCACCGCACCACCGCCGGCGCCGCGCCGGCGACCGCGAGCGAGACGACCGCGTCGCGGTCAAGTCGGGGTGCCCGGGCCAGCACCTGCCCGGTCGCGGCCACCCGTTCGAGGGCCTCGGTCAGCTCGGTCAGGCCGACCGCGGTGATCTGCCAGACGTCACCCCAGCAACCGGTGAGGACACCGATCGCGGGCAGCGTCTCGGCGAGCAGCATCCGGCGGGTCTCCGGCCGGATCCGCTCCCGCCTGACCAGCCGCATCACGTCGATGACGATCCGGCGCTCGGCCGGCAGCGGCCGCAGGACCGCCGCGAGCTCGTCGAGCATCTTCGCGCTGTCCCGGGCCGCCAGGACGCTCTGCTGCTCGGCGAGCTCCGCGGTGACCGTGAAAATCAGGTCCGGCCGCCCGGCGAACGCCCGACCGATCTCCTGCAGCATCGTCATGACTGCGCTACGCCCACCGCGTTGCGGGCTGCCGGTGTCGGCCGCGAGGGCACTCTCGTCCGGGTTCACCAGCAGGTGTGCGAAGGCCGCGGCGAACAGCCGCCGGGCCGCGCTCTGCCCCGCCGTCGCTCCGATGCGCCTGCGCAGCCCCTGCAACGAGACGTCATCGACCAGCGGCAGGTCCCGCCAGGCGCGCGGAGCGTGGGCTTGGCCGTCCTCGTCGAGCAGCGGCAGCGCGAACTCCACCGGCTGGCCGGCGCTCGCCAGAACCTTCGGTTCGGTCAGAGCCGCCGGGTCGACGCCGAAGGCGATGATCCGGGCCGGATCGGGCACTGCGCCGTCCGGTGCCCGGTGCGCGGACCGCAGGCGTCGCAGCGCAACCAGGGTCCGGGCGAGGTCGTCGGGCGGGCAGAGCAGCCAGCCGGAACCGCCGAGCAGGCCGGCCAGCGGGCTGGACAGGTCCGCGGCCTCGAAGGCGGCCACGCCGACCGCCGCCCGCCCGGACTGTAGCCTCGCCGCGAGGCGCACCGGCTCCGGGTTGACCCGGCGCTCGGCTGTCATGACCTCCGTCCCCGTCGGCGCGAACACCCCCCGCAGGCCCTTGGGATCGCCACGCGGGGTGAGCGTCTCGTCGAAACGGCGCACCGTCACCGGGCGCTGCTCACCGGCCTGCAGGACGGTGGTGAGATCGACGTCGAACCCGGTGCCGGAGCGCGGCACGAACACCCGGACGCCGTACCTGAGCTTCATCACGACGAACCGGGGGTCGACCCGGTCGACCGTGCCCAGGTACGTCCCGCCGACCAGGCCCCGCTCGAAGCGGGGGTTGCGGTCGCCGAACCCGCCACGGGCCGCGGTGTCGTGATGGTAGGCGATGATGACGTCGGAGGCGGCGAGATCTTCGGTGATCTTCACGCGCCGCGGCGGCCAGCGTCGTGAGCTCCTCCCGGAGCCGGCCGGGCTGCAGGTCAGCAACCCGGGCGTCGATCCCGCAGCCCCGCAGGTACCGGTCCACCGCCTGCTCGCGCGCCGCCCGCGACCCGCCTGTCACCGCGCCGTAGGCGGTCGGTCGGCGGCCGGTGGACAACCACCCGATCAGCCGGGCCAGCGATCGGGCCTGCGCCGCCCGCCACTCCTCCAGCGGGGCGTCCGGTGCCGGGACGTCGTCGCCGAGCAGTTCCACCGTGTCCTGGCTACGTTCGGACGCGGGCGGGATCACCCCCCGGGCCGGCGCGTACCCGTGGCGGCCATACCCGACCAGCCGCAGCGATCCCCGGCAGTGCACGAGATGATCCGGGCTGAGTTCGACGGGAACGACGCCGAGCTGGGTCGCGGCATCGTCGAGCAGCGCGCCGAGCGGGGCGAGCATGTCCATGACGTCCGCGGGGGCGACGAACTCACCGTTCGCGAGCTGCGCGGCCATGCTGTCGTCGCCGCGTTGCCGCTCGAGCGGGTCGGTGAGCGGGCCGGCCGCCCAGCTCGTGATGTAACCCGTGGGCGCCTCGTAGCCCGTGGGCACCCCGTCGGGG
>NZ_CDWWXB010000092.1:7995-12956 GCF_977971855.1 Frankia sp. CoWAU3
CCGCCCGCGCCGGCCGTACGCAGGGCGCCGAAGCCCAGCCCGGCGAGGCTGACCAGGCGTACCCGGCAGTCGGCCCCGGCGCCGCGGATCCGCCGGGGCATCTCCCGCCAGGTCCGGCCGCTGCGGCCCACGACCGCCGGGCGCTGGTCCGCCGCTTCCGCCGCTTCCGCCGCTTCCGCCGCTTCCGCCGGCTGCGCGCCTGCGGTCCGCGCCGGGCGGTGTCCCCGCTGCGCCGGCGCGGCACCGCCGGCGGGTCCGGCGGGGAGCGGCTCGGGGTCCGCGAAGTCGTCGAAGTCGTCCGCTCCGGCGGGGCCCGCGGTGCCGCCCGGGTACCCGCCAGCACCCGAAGACGCCGCGCTCCCCGAATACCCGCCACCACCCGGAGACGCCGCGCCGGTCGATCCCGTCCGACCGCCCTGGAAGGCCCTGCCGTTCGAGCCCGCTCCGCGGTCCGGGGGCGCCCCCGGGTTCGACTTCGATTCGCCGTCGGGCTGGCTCCCCCACGCGCTCCGGTTCCACCAGCTCACGGTTGCGGCTCCTCATCCGACAGGACCTCGCGGGCGACCAGCGCGGTACGCACCGCGGCGATCTCCGCACGTAGCACGGTGGCGGTGCCGAGCCGGAAACGCGGATCGGCGGGCAGGCAGTCGGTGATCAAGCGGATCAGCATGGGGTGCACGCGACGGGCCGCGAGCTCACCCCGCAGCTGCCGCAGCTTCTCGTCCCGCGCCTCGGCATCAGCCCGGGAACCGGCGGCGTCCGCGGCCGACCTGGCCTCGGTCGCCCCCCCCCGAGCCAGTCGTCCGGGCGGTCACCGGTCAGCGCGAACAGCAGGGTGGCCGCCAGGCAGTGCAGGTCGTACTGCGGGCTGAGCGGCTCGGCTCCCGGCGGGGCGTAGCCCGGGGTCGCGGTGGTGGGCATGACCTTGGCCGACGGCTCGACGATCGCTGCCGTCGACAGGTCGACGAGCGAGTACCGGGGTGGGTCACCAGCGACGAGGATGTTCTCCGGCTTGACGTCGCCGTGGACCCAGTATCCCCTGATCCGTTCCTCGTGCTGGTAGAGCCGCTGCGGTCGGATCGTGTGCATCGCCTCCAGCGTGGCGCTGATCTGGTCGGCCAGCTCGACGACCTGGCGGGCGCTGAGCGGGCCGGACTCGGTGACCCGGGAGTCAAGCGTGGTGGGCACCATCTGCCCAATGTCACCGATGAACTGCATGACGATGAACGCCTCACGGTTGTACCGCTCGACCTCCCGCTCGTTGCCCCCGGTCACGAGCGCGTTATGGTCGTGCCGGGTCGGCGAGGGCCGGTAGACGACGTCCACCAGGGCCGGCACCCCGTGGGTGATCTCGCCGAGCGCCGCCTGCACGGCGACCGCGTCCTCGACGTCGATCGAGCGCTTCTCGTACTGGGTCCTGGCGTACTCGGGATTGATGTCGTGGTCGCGGCCGCCCCACCATGCGCCCTTGACGACGACCAGGGCGTTGCTCCACTCGTCCCAGGCGAGCTCGACGTAACCTTGGCCGCCCTCGGCGAGATGACGCACGCAGCGGTACCGGCCACGGCCCCAGGTGCGCGGCACCGACGCGAAGGACGCCCCGTAACGCAACCGTTCGACGATCTCCAAATCAGAGGCGACCGTACTCACCGGCCACCTCCGGGTACCCCACCGCCGCCAGGTCCGCCGGTCCCGAGCACCCCGCCGGCCGGCCAGGGTCCC
Organism: Frankia sp. CoWAU3; assembly: GCF_977971855.1. Classification (NCBI taxonomy): domain Bacteria; kingdom Bacillati; phylum Actinomycetota; class Actinomycetes; order Frankiales; family Frankiaceae; genus Frankia; species Frankia sp. CoWAU3. The sequence goes on from NZ_CDWWXB010000092.1 coordinate 9,718, forward strand.
GTCACACGCACTTCCAGACCCACGACGTCGCGGACCAGCCAGACCGGCTCCTCGCCGTCCCACCTCTCGGCGACGCCCGGCGTCAGCCGCCGGGCACCCACCCACGAGCCGTTCGTCGACAGGTCGGTGAGCGTCACCGTCCCGTCGCGCTCGTTGCCGACCATCAGATGGCGCCGCGAGACCCAGCCGGCGGCGTCGATCTGCAGCCGGTCGCAGACGTCGACGACGATCAGGTCGTCCGCCGTCCGCTGCACGGCGTTCGGTTGCCGTCCCAGCACAATACGTTCACCGGGTCCCACGTTCGGAGTGTCGAACGACGAGCCGTCGCCGCGCCGGACGGTCAGCCGCCAGCCTGTTCCGCCCGGCCGCCCCGGCCGTCCTGGTTGCCCCGGCCGTCCTGGTTGCCCCGGCCGTCCCAGCCGTCCCGGCCGTCCCAGCCGCGTTGACCCGGCCGACCCGCACGAGCGACCCGGCCAGGTGGAGCGGGACGTCGAAACGCCACTCCCGGGGCAGGTCACGCACCAGCCGGTCGTCGCCCAGACTGGTGCCGTTGTGGGAGCGGTCGACCACCATCGCCGTGCCGGCAGCCGTGAGGGTGATCTCCACGTGCCGGGTGCTGATGTAGTCGTAACTGCTACCGAGCCCGGCTGTGACGTCGACGAGCCGCTCCGAGCCGAGGTTGTCGTCGGGATGGCGCCCAAGGACGACCGTGGTGCCCACCTCCAACGTCACGAGACGTTGGGTGCCGCCACCCTCGATTCTCAGCACGACCGGACCCGCCACCACCCTGGCATCCCACCCGGCGCCGGACGGCGCGGGCAGGCCGACGATGGTCAGCGCCCCCACGGTGCCCGAGGGCGGGATGTAAGCGGGAGCATCGAAGATCGTGGCGTCGTCCGCGAGCGCGTCCCCGAGCGCGTCCGCCAGGGTCCTGCGACTCCCCTCCCCGGGTGCGCCATGGCCCGCCTGCCGGTCCGGGGTATCCAGGTCCAGGGGCTCGGTCGCTCCCCGGGGGGCCTGCGCGTCCCGCGACGCCGAGGGCACAGGCGACGCCGAGGGCACAGGCGACGCCGACCGCCTGCCCGGTATCCGTCTCGATCTCCTGGACCGGGCGTCGACACAGCGGACAGACCAGCCGGGCGCCCTGGCCGCGCCCCGCCACGCGCATCGGTGGCGACACGAGCGGCCCCAGCCGGGCGTTCACACAGTCGGGGGTCACGCAGCGATAGGCGTTGGCGCGGGCAGCGGCGACGACCTCCGGTCGCCCCCGCAGGCCCGACGCCTTCACCTCGTCCTGCCGCGCGGCCCGCTCCCAGGTGACGGTGGCGATCCGGTTCATCGCCCGGCGGACCAGTTTCACGTTCTCGCCCGCCGGGGCGGCGGGTAGCACCCTCCATCCGAAGAAGGTCGAGGCGTCGCCCTGGATCCACGCGTGGGCGTCGATGTTGCGTTTGCCGTAGAAGTTGTCCTTGCTGACGACCTTCCCCCCGACGGCCCTCGCCTCCTCGAGCAGGATGTCGTCGGCCTCGGCCGCCCAGGCCAGAGCGCCGTCACGGTAGTACCGCTGCAGCGGAGCGAGGTCGTCGAGCAGGCCGCGCAGGCTGTTGTCGGCCACATAGCGAAAGGTCGCGTCGGCGCCGAAGGCACGGCGGGCGGCGGCCTCCACGGCGAACAGCCGCGCGGTCACGCCGCACCGGCGCGGGCAGCGGGCGCCGTGCGCGCAGCCGAGACCGATCTGCGCGAAGCTGCCCGGCGAACCGTCCCGGGTGATGTTACTGACGTCGAACAGCACCGTCGTCGAGGACATGGGACTCCTACCGATTGTCAGCTGTTGCCGAGGACGTCGTCGAGACGCCGACGGGACGCCGCCCCGCCGTGTTGCCGGCCGGACACGGGGTCCGCCTCGACGAGATCACGGGTCCGGGTCCTGGTGCGGGTCGCCCGGACCCGGGCTCCCGACACCGCGTCGGCCGGCGCGACACCCTGGCCGAGGGCCCGTAGCGTCGCGTTGTAGTGGTCGGCCAGATCGTCGAATCCGCGGTCCGCCGCCCACAGCGCCGCGTTCCGGAACAGCTCGGTGACGCTCTCCCGGGACTGGGCGAAGCTGGCCCGCTTCGCAATCTCCTCGTCGAACTCCGCGATGCTCTCCTCGTGTTCGAGGGAGGATTCCGCGTCCGGGAAGACATCCGCCTCGACGGTGACCCGGAAGCGCTGCGCGGCGTGCGGGTCGGCCCGGCTGTCCACAGCCAGCCGCCGTCCACCGGCGACCACCCCGCCGCGGGCCTGAAGAATCGTGTGCGCGCCGAGCGGTGTGTCCGGAGCGCGCAACCGGAGCAGGAAGACCGGACGGTCCTCGCCGGTGCTCACGGCGGGTAGCGGCAGCCGCAGCTCGGTGCCGCGCGAGGTCGGTGGCGGCACCTTCATGAGGTGACGCTGTGGTTTGATCCGCCGCAGCGCCTCCACCGTCCAGCCGGGTCGGATCAGGACCCGCAGCTCACCGCGCCCCGCGGCCGCGCCGACCACCGGTTCGATCAGCGACGAGACGATCGCGTCGATCCGGTCGACGTCCTCGGCCGCCGCCCAGACGTGCTGCGTCTGGCCGCACACCCCGACCATCTCGGCGAGCACCTCGTCCCGGGCGTCGACGCCGATGCCCAGCGCATCCGTCCCGATGCCCTGGTCGCCGAGCCCGGCGACGATGTGGGCGAGCTGTTCGGGCTGCCAGCGGCCGATATTGGCCTCACCGTCGGTGATGAGCAGGACCCGGTAGACGTCCGCGTCCGGCGCCTGCGCGAGCAGCTCCCGCCCGGCGACGGCGAGCGCGTCGCCGATGTTGGTCTAGGAGTCCGCGTCGCTGTTCGTGGGGCCGTCAACTGCCGGCAGGCGGTCAGGCCGGCGTCCGGCGCTGATCACTCGCGCCTCGCGGGCAAAGCGCACCAGCACGAGCGGACAGCCGTCGGGCAGCAGGCCGTGCACGCGTTCCAGAACCCGCTGCGCGAGCTCCCACTTGCTGACCGCGTCCGGCGCCGCCGGATGCAGCATCGACAGGGATGCGTCGACCGCGACGGCGACCGCCACCTCCCGCCGGCCCCGCGGCGGATCGGCCACGCTGATCGTCAGCCGGAGCACCCCACCCGGCTTCGTGACACCCCGGTCCATCCGGCCCTCGACGCCGAGCCGGTCCCTGTCGTTCATCCAGGGCTGCGCGAAGGTCGCGTGGTGTGACGGCCTGTTGCGCT
>NZ_CDWWXB010000093.1:0-12409 GCF_977971855.1 Frankia sp. CoWAU3
TCTAGGAAACTCCCGCTAGGTAGGGCCAGCGGAGTTAGCCGGCGAGGAGCTGGCGGGCCATGACGATGCGCTGGATCTGGTTGGTACCTTCGTAGATCTGGGTGATCTTGGCGTCCCGCATGAGCCGTTCGGCGGGGAAGTCCTGGGTGTAGCCGTAGCCGCCGAGTAGCTGTACGGCGTCGGTGGTCACCTGCATGGCGGTGTCCGACGCCAGACACTTGGCGGCGGCGCCGAAGAACGTGAGGTCGGCGTCCCCCCGCTCGGACTTGGCGGCGGCGACATACACCATCTGGCGCGCGGCCTCCAGCGCCATGGCCATGTCGGCAAGCATGAACTGGATCCCCTGGAAGTCCGCGATGCGCTTGCCGAACTGCTTGCGCTCCTTGACGTAGTTCAGGGCGAGGTCGAGTGCGCCCTGGGCGATGCCGATGGCTTGTGCACCGATGGTCACCCGAGTGTGGTCGAGAGTACGCAGCGCCAGCCGGAGGCCGTGACCGAGCTCGCCGATGAGACGATCCTCGGGAATGCGGCAGTCGTCGAAGAGCAGCTCGCGGGTCGGAGAGCCCTTGATGCCCAGCTTCTTCTCCGGGCTGCCGACGGAGAAGCCCGGGTCGGAGCTCTCCACGATGAAAGCGCTGATGTTGGCGCCGCGTCGGCCGTCGGGGTCGGTGACGGCGAGCACGGTGTAGTACTCGGAGATCCCCGCGTTGGTGATCCAGGACTTCTGCCCGGAGAGCACCCAGTGGTCGCCGTCGCGGGCGGCGCGGGTCTTCATCGCAGCGGTGTCGGAGCCGGCCTCACGTTCGGAGAGGCCGTAGGAGAAGGCGGCCTCGCCGCGGGCCAGCGGTGGGAGGTATCGCTGTTTCAGGTCGTCGGTGCCGCCGAGGATGAGCGGGAGGCTGCCGAGCTTGTTCACGGCGGGGATCAGCGAGGAGGACGCGCAGACGCGGGCGACCTCCTCGATGACGATGCAGGTGGCGAGCGCGTCGGCGCCGACGCCGTCGTATTCGACAGGGACGTGGGGCGCGTGGAAGTCGGAGGCCACCAGCGCGTCGTAGGCCTCCTGCGGGAACCGGCTGTGGGCGTCGACGTCGGCGGCGTACGGCGTGATCTTGTCGTAGGCCAGGGTGCGCACGGCGTCGCGCAACTCGAGGTGCTCGTCGCTGAGTCGGTACAGGTCGAAGTCGGTGGCGGTCATGGGTTCCTCGCTCACTAGGTCGCTTGCCAGGGCGCTCAGTAGGTGCAGAAGAGTTACTAGGGCGCTCAGTAGGTGTAGGGCGCTCAGTAGGTGTAGAAGCCGCGGCCGGTCTTGCGACCCAGCAGGCCGGCGTCGACCATGCGGGCCAGCAGCGGCGGCGGCGCATAGAGGGGTTCCTTGAACTCCTCGTACAGCGACTCGGCCACTGCCTTGGTGGTGTCCAGCCCGATCAGGTCAGCCAGCGCCAGCGGTCCTTGCGGGTGGGCGGCACCACGGACCAGTCCCTGGTCGATGTCCTCGGCCGTGGCGAACCCGGACTCCAGCATCCGGATCGCCGAGAGCACGAACGGGATCAGCAGGGCGTTGACCACGAAGCCCGCCCGGTCCTGGCAGTCGATGGCGTGCTTGCCCAGATCGTCCTGCACGAACGCCCGCGCCCGCTCGGTCGTCTCCGGGTCGGTCAGCAGGCTCGGCACCAGTTCGACCAGGGACAGCACCGGGACCGGGTTGAAGAAGTGGATACCCAGGACATGGGTGGGCCGTTCGGTGGCCACGGCGAGCTTCATGATCGGAATGGAGGAGGTGTTGGAGGCCAGCACCGCGTCCGGGTCCTTGACGACGTCGTCGAGTCGCTTGAACAGCGTGGACTTGGCGGTCTCGTCCTCGACGATCGCCTCCACCACGAGGCCGCGGTCGGCCAGGGCCTCGATGTCCTCGACGACCTGGATGCGTTCGAGTACTTCCGTGGCGCTGGCCACCTTGCCGCGGCTCTCCGCGCGGGACAGTGATGTCTCCAGGCGTTGCCGTCCAGCGGTCACGGCGGGCGTGGTCATCTCCACGACGACCACGTCCTTACCGGCACGGGCGCAGACCTCGGCGATCCCGGCACCCATCAGGCCACAGCCGACGATACCGACCTTGTTGATGGCGTTCACCTGGCTCCTCCTCCACGGTGTTGGTACGCAGTATCATAGTTGTGGAACTACGTACCACCAAGTAATTTCGGTGCTGTGGAGCAGCAGCCGGCCCGCTTGGCCAAGGACAGGCTCGTCGCGGCGGCGTTCGAGCTCTTCGAGGAGCATGGCTTCGAGGGCACGACGGTCGACGACATCGCGCAACGCGCGGGCGTCGGTCGGACGACGTTCTTCCGGATCTACCGGTCCAAGGAGGACGTGATCTTTCCCGAGCACGACGTGCTGCTCGGCCACATCGAAGCCCGGCTTGCGACCGCCGCTCCAGAGACCCGCGGGCTCGCTCTCGCGGAGGCTGCCCGCATAGTGCTGCAGCACTACCTCGCCGAGGGCGGGCTCGCCCGCGCCCGCTACCGCCTGACCAGCACCGTCCCTGCACTGCGCGCCCGCGAGGTGGCCGGCATCCGGCAGTATCAGCGCCTGTTCGCCAGGTTCCTGCGTGACTGGATGGGCAACGCGCCCGACGGCGCCCTGCGTGCCGAGCTGGTGTCCGCGGCCATCGTCACCGCCCACAACCATGTGCTCCGACGCTGGCTCCGAGGCGAGACCACCTCCCCCGGCGAGGAGTTCAACCGTGCGATGGAGGTGGCGCTCGAGCATCTCGAAACACCTGCTGAAGCCGGGACAGCCGTTGTCGTATTCCGCACCTCCGCCGGCGTGGACGCCGTGGTCACCCGGCTGTGTCGGGCACTTGAAGAGGAACAGCGGCGCCCCTTGAGCTAGCGAGGGTGTCTGAAAGGGATGCCGGCGGACCTACTTCGCGGTACTGGTCACGGAAGGGGACGCCTCGGACCGCACCGGGGAACGGTGGCGATCGACCGAAGGGCAGGATGGGCACACGGTCCGGGGCGGACACCGCCCGCCCGGCTGCTCTGCTCGTTGCCCCGCTCGGTCCGTTACCCTGCTACCCCATCCGAAGCTGGAGATCGTCTTGTCCCACCCCGAGGAAGCGGTGATTCTCATCGTCCCGGCGTCCCGGCGGCTACCATGACCGGACGCGAACCCTTCCGCGGCGCGGTCCTCGATGCGGTGCTGGAACGGATCACCTATGCCAACGAGGAGACCGGCTACACGGTCGCGCGGGTTGACACCGGGCGTGGCGGTGACCTGGTGACCGTCGTCGGGGCGTTGCTCGGCGCGCAGCCGGGGGAGTCGCTACGGATGCGGGGGCGATGGGGTTCGCATCCGCAGTACGGCCGCCAGTTCCAGGTCGAGGATTACACGACCGTGCTGCCGGCGACCGTCCAGGGCGTGCAGCGCTATCTCGGCTCGGGCCTCATCAAGGGCATCGGTCCGCGCCTGGCCGAACGCATCGTCGAGCATTTCGGGGTCGCGGCGCTGGACGTCATCGAAAAGGAGCCGGAACGACTCATCGAGGTGCCGAAGCTCGGCCCGAAGCGTACCAGGGCGATCGCCGAGGCGTGGGAGGAACAGAAGGCCATCAAGGAGGTGATGGTCTTTCTTCAGGGGGCGGGTGTGTCCACCTCGCTGGCGGTGCGGATCTACAAACAGTACGGGGACGCGTCGATCGGTGTGGTGCGCAATGAGCCCTACCGGCTGGCCACGGACGTCTGGGGCATCGGGTTCCGCACCGCGGACACCATCGCGAAGGCGGTGGGGATTCCGCATGACAGCCCGCAGCGGATCAAGGCTGGCCTGCTGTTCACGCTGTCCGAGGCCACCGACGGCGGTGGCCACTGCTTTCTGCCCGAGCCCCGGCTCATCAGCGACGCCGTGCAGATTCTCCAGGTCGACACCGGTGACGTCATCGAGTGCCTGGGGGAGCTGGTTGCCGAGGACGGGGTCGTCCGGGAGGAGGTTCCAAGCGAGGATCCGGCGACGCCGACGGCCGCGATCTACCTGGTGCCGTTCCACCGGGCCGAGATCTCCGTTGCTGGCCAGTTGCGCCGCCTGCTGAATACCGGCGCGGACCGGTTGGCCGCCTTCGCCTTGGTGGACTGGGACCGGGCGTTGGGCTGGCTGCGGGAGCGGACCGGGGTCGAGCTCGCGCCGGCCCAGCGCGATGCGGTGCAGCTTGCCCTGACGTCCAGGGTCGCCGTGCTGACGGGCGGACCGGGCTGCGGCAAGAGTTTCACCGTCCGCTCCATCGTGACGCTCGCGTTGGCCCGGCAGGCGAAGGTGATCCTCGCCGCGCCGACCGGCCGGGCCGCGAAGCGGCTGACCGAGCTGACCGGGCACGAGGCATTGACGGTGCACCGGCTGCTGGAGCTGCGGCCGGGAGGTGACGCCGCCTTCGACCGGGACCGCCCGCTCGACGCCGACCTGATCGTCGTCGACGAGGCGTCGATGGTCGACCTGCTACTGGCGAACAAGCTTGCCAAGGCGGTTCCGCCCGGCGCGCATCTGCTGCTGGTCGGCGACGTCGACCAGCTGCCGTCGGTCGGTGCCGGCCAGGTGCTACGCGACCTGCTCGCCGAGGGGACGCCGATCCCGCATGTCCGGCTCACCCAGGTCTTCCGAGCGGCGACCGAGTCCGGGGTGGTGACCAACGCGCACCGCATCAACCGTGGTGACTATCCGCTGGTCCGGGGATTGCCCGACTTCTTCTTGTTCGCCGCGGAGGAGGTGGAGGAGGCGGCGAAAATCACCGCGGAGGTGGTCGCCCGGCGGATTCCGGCGAAGTTCGGGCTCGATCCGCGCCGGGACGTGCAGGTGCTGACCCCGATGCACCGCGGCCCGGCGGGGGCCGGCGCGCTGAACACCCTGCTGCAGGAGGCCCTGACGCCGTCCCGCCCGAACGTGGCCGAGCGGCGCTTTGGTAGCCGGACGTTCCGGGTCGGCGACAAGGTTACGCAGGTGCGCAACAACTACGACAAGGGCGCGAGTGGAGTCTTCAACGGCACTCTCGGCGTGGTCACCGCGCTGGATGTGGAGAACCAGACGCTCACCATCCGGACCGACGAGGACGAGGACATCGACTACGACTTCGGGGAACTCGACGAGCTGACCCACGCCTACGCGGTGACGATCCACCGCTCCCAGGGCAGTGAGTACCCCGCGGTCGTCATCCCGCTCACCACCAGCGCCTGGATGATGCTGCAACGCAATCTGCTCTACACGGCCGTCACCCGGGCGAAGAAGCTGGTCGTGCTGGTGGGATCCCGCCGGGCGATCGGCCAGGCGGTGCGGGCCGCCGGTCACGGCCAGCGGCACACCGCGCTCGACCACCGGCTGCGTAGCGGGTGACTGGTGAACACCACCTACCACCGGCTCGTAACGGTAACGGCGACACGGTCAGCTCGACGCCGCCACGCCCAGGCTCACGCTGGTTGCCGCGGCTATGACCGCTGCCTCCGCTTCCGCGATGACCTTCTTGACGATCGGGGCGACCGGCGTCAGGTCGGTCGCCGTCCGGATCCGCTCCTTCGCGTGCCCGCGGGACGCGCGCTCGGGTGCCACCACATCGAGTAGACGGGCCGGGCCCGCGAGCAGGAGAAGTTCCTCGGCGAGCAGCATCGTCGTCTCCTCATTCGTCGGCGTTCGTGCCCCGGACCCCTACCTGGTCCGGAGACGGGGGCGCCCGGTCGGCAGGCTGGCAATCCCCGGTCGCGAAGCCGACGCCCACAACGGCGTATATCGGCCTCCGACCGCTATGAACCATGTCACATCTACCGCTGACGTTAGATGGAGGCGCTACCTTCGTGCGGTGACGCCTTCCGACACCGCCGCCGGCACTCTGTCGCTTGAGGCCGACGAGGTCCTGGCCCGGCCCGGTCCGGACAACTACAAGTGGATCGCGCTGTCGAACGCGACCATTGGCATCCTGATGGTGACGATCAACAGTTCGATTCTTCTCATCGCCCTTCCGGACATCTTCCGGGGAATCGAGATAGACCCGCTCGCACCGGAGAACACCGCGTACTTCCTCTGGATCCTGATGGGATTCCTGCTGGTCACCTCGGTGCTCGTGGTGAGTCTGGGGCGGGTCGGCGACATGTTCGGCCGGGTGCGGATGTACAACCTCGGCTTCGCGATCTTCACGCTGTTCTCGATCCTGCTCGCCGTCACCTGGATGCATGGCACGGCAGCCGCCTGGTGGATCATCATCATGCGGGTGCTGCAGGGCGTGGGCGGTGCCTTCCTCTTCGCCAACTCCAGCGCGATCATCACTGACGCCTTCCCGGAGGACGAACGCGGGCTCGCCCTGGGGGTCAACGGCGTCGCGGCGATCGTCGGATCATTTCTGGGGCTGTTGATCGGCGGTCTGCTGGCGCCGGTCGAATGGCATCTGGTCTTTCTCGTCTCGGTGCCGTTCGGCATCTTCGGGACGGTCTGGGCCTACCTGAAGCTGCGCGACAACGGGGCGCGCACCCAGGCCCGGATCGACTGGGCCGGCAACATCACGTTCGCGGTCGGCCTCATCGCGATCCTGACCGGCATCGTCTACGGGCTGCAGCCCTATGGCGCTCACACGATGGGCTGGACCAAGCCGTTCGTGCTGAGCTGCCTGTTCGGTGGTCTCGCGGTGCTGATCGGCTTCGTCGTCATCGAGCTGCGCTCCGCCGACCCGATGTTCCGTCTGGACCTGTTCCGGAGCCGGACCTTCACCATGGGCAGCATCGCGGCTCTGCTCGGCGCGCTCGCCCGTGGTGGTCTGCAGTTCATGTTGATCATCTGGCTGCAGGGGATCTGGTTGCCGCTGCATGGCTACAGCTTCGAGAAGACCCCGCTGTGGGCCGGCATCTACCTGATTCCGGTGACCGTCGGATTCCTGGTGGCGGGGCCGCTGGCCGGCCGGTTCGCGGACCGCTACGGTGCGCGTCCGTTCGCCACCCTGGGATTGGTGATCACGGCGGTGGTGTTCCTGCTGTTCGACGCCATTCCCATCGACTTCGACTATCCGTGGTTCGCGCTGATCCTGTTGCTGATGGGCCTGTCCATGGGCCTGTCCATGGGCCTGTTCGCGGGGCCGAACACCAGCAGCGTGATGAACACCCTGCCGCCCAACCAGCGCGGTGCCGGTGCCGGCATGCTCAACACGTTCCAGAACTCGGCCAGCGTGCTGTCCATCGGTGTTTTCTTCACCATCATCGCGCTCGGGCTGGCCGCCAGCCTTCCGGACGCCATGTACTCCGGACTTGTCGGGCAGGGCGTCTCCCCGGCGAAGGCGCACGAGCTGGCGAACCTGCCGCCGATCGGCAGCCTGTTCGCCGCGTTCCTCGGGTACAACCCCACCGAGCGACTGCTCGGCCCGGACACCCTGTCGCAGCTCGACCCGGCGAAGGCCGACTTCCTCACCGGGCACACCTTCTTCCCGAACCTCATCTCCGGGCCGTTCGGTGACGGTCTGCGCCTCGCCTTCGCCTTCGCTGCCGTCGCCTGCCTGGTCGCCGCGGGCTTCTCCTGGCTGCGCGGGAAGCAGCGGCCGCACGTGCGCCGTCCGCTGCTTGAAGAGACGGCCGAGGGGCTGGCCGGCGCGGGCGACATCGCGGCGATGGAGGACGGTGCCGGGAGCGCTCTTCCGAGCAGCCCCCTGGCCGCCGAGCGATAGGACGCGGGCTGGGCCGAGCGTGAGAAAGGCCCTGACGTCGATGATCAGAGCCGCCGATGGCGCCGTGCGGGCCGATGGCGCCGTGCGGGCCGATGGCGCCGTGCGGGCCGATGGCGCCGTGCGGGCCGATGGCGCCGTGCGGAACAATTGCCTGGTGCGGGACGGCGACGCGGCCAAGAGCCCGGTCAAGAGTGCAGCCAAGAGCGCGGTCAAGGATGCGGCTCGTGGCCTGCGCGGGATCGGTCAGGCCGCGCAGGAACTGGGCGTCTCGGTGCGGGCCCTGCGGTATTACCAGGAGGTGGGGCTGCTCACCCCGTCCGGGCGCACCCTGGGCGGGAACCGGCTGTACGCGGATTCCGACCTCGTCCGGGTGCGGCGCATCCGCGAGCTGCAGACGCTGCTCGGCTTCAACCTGGACGAGATCCGCACGATCCTCGCCTACGAGGATCGTCTCGCCCAGGTCCGGCAGGAGTATCATGCGGCGTCCGACGACGCGGACCGCATCCGGCTGCTGACCGAGGGCACGTCGGCATACCGGAGGCTCCGCGTCGAGATCGACGAGAAAATCAGCCGGCTGGTGGCCTTCCGTGACGAGATCGACGAACGGATCGAGCGGGCGGACCGGCTGGCCAGGGGGGTCGCCGACAGCTCCCAGTGATCATCCGATCGTCGGGTTGGGCCGGCGTGCCGGGTCGGTCTGGGAACCTCGACCGCGAGGAGCGCCACATCGTCGTTCAGCGTCGATCGCGTCCAGTCCCGGACCCGGTCGGCGAGATCGGTCAGCGCCTCGTCGAGTGACGTGTGGGCGAACGCGGCCTCGGCCGCGGGCAGCAGGGGGAAGAAGGCGCCGGTCGTGAGGGCGCGTGCCTCGGTGATGCCGTCGGTGTAGAACAGCAGGCGATCCCCCGCCCGCAGCACGGCGTCCGTCACGTTGCTCCCGTCCGTGATCAGCCCGAGCGGTGGCAGCCTGGACGAGACAGTGAGCAGATCCGCCTGCCCGGCACGAACGAGAACGGGATCGGGATGTCCCGCGTTCGCCAGCGTCAGACGGCTGCCGTCGACCTGCCCGACGACCGCGGTGACGAAGTCGTCCAGGCCGCTGGCATCGGCGACCTCCGCGTCGAGGTTCGCCAGCAGATCGCGCAGGTCGCCCGTGCGTCGACTCATCAGCCGGAAGCAGCTGAGCACCCGGCTCGCGATCCGCACGGCGTCGAGCCCCTTGCCCCGTACGTCACCAATGAGCAGGCGGGTTCCCCACGGGCTGTCGACGACCTCGTACAGATCCCCACCGATCATGGCCTCCACGGTGGCACTCTCGTAGCGGACGGCGAACCGCAGCCCGCCGGACGACGACGGGACGGGACGGGACGGGACGGGACTGAGGATCGTCTGCTGCGCCACCTCGGCCACCCGAGTGACGTTCTGCAGCTTCGTCTCGCGTCGGATGTTGTACCGGCTGACCAGGACGGCCATCACTCCGCCGGCCGTGACCCCGACCAGCCGGACCACCTGGGCCGTCGGGCCACCGCCGCTCCGGCCGAACAGGTCATCGTGCAGACCCAGCCGGATGCCCGCCAGGACCGCCGCCACCCCGTAGCCTGCGGTCAGCCGGGGTCCGGCGAACGTGGCCGCGAGCATGGGGCTCAGAATCGCGAGTCCGATCACGTTCCATTTCTGGTTGCTCAGTTGCAGTCCGACCACCAGGGCGAGTATGAGCATCGGGGCGATTGGGGCGAACCAGCGCAGCACCCTCAGCACCTCAGCACCCCCGGGAGATCCGCCCGGGGATCTCGCCTTGGCCGGGCCGCATGGGTGTCTGTCTACCCGCGAGCGGTCCGGACCGAACCCGCCGGAGCCTGCTTCCAGGGGTCCTCACCAGCCAGCATGGACGCGCTGACCCGGTGGCGGACCCGGCCGCCGAGACCTCGATCGCGCGCCTCGCCGAGCAGCTCGCGGCGCTGTGAACCCGTTCAGCGGGGTGCCATCCGGATGGCACCGTCGAGGCGGATGGTCTCGCCGTTGAGCATGGGGTTCGCGATGATCTGGGTCGCGAGCAGGCCGTACTCGTCGGGGGAGCCCAGGCGCGAGGGGTGCGGGACCTGCTGGCCGAGAGAGACGCGAGCCGGCTCCGGCAGCGAGGCGAGCAGCGGGGTGTCGAACAGGCCGGGGGCGATGGTCACCACGCGGATCTTCAGACCGGCGAGGTCGCGGGCGATCGGCAGCGTCATGCCGACGATGCCGCCCTTGGACGCCGAGTAGGCGGCCTGCCCGATCTGGCCCTCGAACGCCGCCACGGACGCGGTGTTGATGATGACGCCACGCTCACCGTCGATCTCCTCGGTCCTGCTGATCCGCTCGGCCGCGAGTCGGATGACGTTGAACGAGCCGATCAGGTTGACCTTGACGACCCGCTCGAAGATGGCCAGTGGGAACGGCCCTTCCTTGCTCAGCGTCTTGGCGGCGTTGCTGATGCCGGCGCAGTTGACGGCGATGCGCAGCGGGCCCAGCTCGGCCGCTACGTCCAGGGCTGCCGTCACGTCCTGCTCGGAGGTGACGTCGCCGGGGCTGAATCGCACCGAACTGCCGAACTTCTCCGCGACCGCCGCGCCGTTCGAGGACGGGAGGTCGAGGAGGACCACGCTGGCACCAGCGTCGATGAGCCGGGTGGCGGTGGCAAGGCCGAGGCCGGAAGCCCCGCCGGTCACCACGGCGACTGAATCCGTGATCTGCACGTGAGTTCCTCTCCGGGAGGGACATCGGCCGGAGGCGCGGCCTTGGCTGTGCGGGGTGGAGCTGGGGGAACGAGCCGGCCGTCCCCCGACCGGCGACCAGGGGAGGCGGCCATCCGTGCACACCCCCGAAGACGTGCGCACCCCGGAAGAGTAGTGCAAGCCGCGCGGGCGGACAGCGCTCCCGTGGGCCGCCAGCTCCGCGCTGCCCACCGGTTGGCGCGGATTGGGACCGGGCCCGGTGGGACCAGGAGGATCAGTAGGTGCAGGTGGGCGGGCCCGGCGAGGGCGCTCCCGGCGGCGCCGGTCCGGCGGCGGGTCCGGCCGCCGCCGGTGCGGGCGCAGGCGCGGCCCTACCGGCCGTCACGCTCGGCGTCACCACCGCGGTGAAGCCGGAGCCGAGGACGAGCTGGACACCGGTGATGCTCGCATCGGCGAGCAGGACCGAGCCGGGCACCGCCGCGGCGACGGTGTTCGCCTCGGCCTCCTGCCCGGGGGCGTAGACCACCCGGGAGGTCTCGTGGGTGAGGACCGAGGCGTTGCCGGCGTTGCGGGCGTGGAAGCCCTTGGCAGTCAGCTGCTCGGTGACCTTGGAGGCGAGTCCGGCCCGCGACGAGCCGTTGTAGACGGCGGCCCGGACCTGGGAGGGCGCGGCGGCGGCGCCGGGAGCGAGCGCCGGACCGGTCCCCCCGCTCCCGGCGTCGATGGTAGAACTCGCGCCCTCGGCCTTGCCACCCATCGGCGCGACGATGCGCTGCAGGTCGTCCGGCCGGTAGAACTGCACGGAGGAGGGGACTCCGTGCAGGCGGATGTTGCCGTTGTCGTCGATCGCCCCCTCGGCACGGGTCGGCGCGTGGACGGGCACGGTCTGCATCTGGAGGCCCCCGGTGGCCAGCCCGCGGACTCGGGTGCCGAGGCTGCGCAGGTCGGCGATGCTGGTGTGGTTGTCGAGGGTGAGCGCGCTCGCTGCCGCCGATACCAGCTTCTGGGCCTTGATCGGGTTCGTCAGGGTGTCGTCTGCCATGATCTTGTGGAACATCGAGCCGATGAACTGCTGCTGCCGGCGGATGCGGTCGAAGTCGCCGTCCGGCAGGCCGTGGCGTTGGCGAACGAAGGCCAGGGCCTGGTCGCCGCCGAGCTGGATCGTCCCGGGCCCACCGACGAATCCGCTCATCGGGTCGTTGGTGTTCGTGCTCATCCGCCACCGCCCGCGGTCGTCCTGGTAGCGGCTCGGTTTCGCGTCCGACGGCTTGATGCAGACCTGGACACCGCCGATGGCATCGGTGATCTCCTTGAAACCCTCCAGGTCCATCGAGATGTAGCGGTCGACCTGCAGGCCGGTCAGGCTCTGCACCGTCTGCACCAACAGCGACGGGCCGCCTACGGAGATCGCGGCGTTGAACTTGTCGTGCCAGGCCTTGTGACGTTTGCCGGCCCCATCGGTGTACTCGGGGATCAGCACATACATGTCGCGGGGGAAGGAGACCATGGTGGTGGTCCCATCCTTCGTCAGGTGCGCGAGGATCGTCGTGTCGGAGCGCTGGCCCGGCGCGTCTCCGTACTTACCGTTGGTACCGGCGCGGCTGTCGGTTCCGACCAGCAGGTAGTTCGCGGTCCCCACCCCGCCGGAGTCGCCGCCCGAACCGAGGCCGAGGTCGACCCGGTTGACCTTGCCGTCGACATAGAAGTACGCGGCCCAGCCCCCCACCGTGGCCACGAACACGAGGCAGGACACGCAGGCCAGGAAGACCCGCAACCCGCGACGCCTAGCCGACCGTCCGCCGCGTGCCGACCCGGATCCCGACCGGCCGGACCCCGATCCCCGCGGGTCGAGCCGGGGCGGAAGCACCCGCGCGTGGTCGGCGGCGTCGTTCTGCGGGTGCGGTGCGGTCACTTCCCGCCTCTCCTTGAGCGGTCCGGCGAGCAGGGTCCGGCATGGCACGGAAAGTAACACGAATGGTTTCATGCTCCCTTATGAGGGGTTCAGCCGAGTTGGGTG
>NZ_CDWWXB010000094.1:0-5467 GCF_977971855.1 Frankia sp. CoWAU3
GGGTAAGGGGTGGCCGGGTAAGGGGCGATGGCGGCTGGTCCGGTTGCTGCCACGGCGACCGCTGGTCCCCGCGCCCACGCAGCCCGGGCGTCGCGTCGGGCCCGGCCCCAGGCGACGAGGTAGGCCAGCGCCGCCATGGGGACCAGCGTGATCGCCAGTGACTTCGTCATCAGGGCGAGGCCGACGAAGACCCCCGTCCAGGCCGCGGTGCGTAGGGAGGTGTCCCCGCGCAGCACGTAGACGATCGAGACCGTGGCCAGGCCGCTGGTCAGAACCAGCAGGTTGTCGTTGTTGACGCTGGATCCGATGTGGGTGAGCTGGGGGATCCCGAGCGGTACCAGGGCGGCACAGATCCCCGCCACCCGGCTGCCACCGCTGAGCCGGTTCGCCCCGGCCCAGGCGAGCAACGGCAACGGCGCGACCATTGCCACGCTGATCAGGCGCAGGATCCCGATGATCTCGTCCCAGCGCAGGTGGTCGCCACCGCCGGGGACAGCCTTGAGAATCATGGCGTCAACCCAGTAGTACAGCGGGGGATGCTGCACGAGCTGTTGGATGCTATCCTCCGGCGCCGGTGTCCGGTCCAACTCCTCCCAGCTGGGACGATCGTGGCGGGGGACGGCGTCGGCTGCGGTGAACGGGCCGGCGGACAGGTCGCGGGGCCGCTCCTCGGATCCGTAGGGGGCAGCCATGATCGCCCCCACGCCGCCCTGCGTCACGATCGCATGGCCCGGATGCGGCCAGCCCTCGCCCTCGACGAGCCGCATCACAGCGTCCACGTGGTTTGGTTCGTCGGGCGCATGGTACTGCGGCATCATCACCGACCAGCCGGCCAGCAGCGCGGTGAAGAGCAGAGTGATCACCCAGATGGCCGCGGGGATGGTGCGGAGAATCCCCCACGGCCGGAAGCGCGTCCCCATCGGGAACACGTCTCCGCCGGCCTCGGCGTCGGCGCGGGCCGTTGCGGTCGAATCCACAGAGTCACCCACGAGTGGCAGAGTCCCATCGGACGAAGGTGGAGTCATGCTACGGACCCCCGATTCCCCGTCGACGTCATGGGTGCCCTCCTCCCCTCAGCCCTGGTCGCGCACGGTGGTGAGGGTGCTCCCGGGCGGGTGTCCAGACCGTTGTCGCGGTGTTCCCGGACCGTCAGTGTTCCCGGACCGTCAACGTCGCAGCCCGCAACCATCATCCTGACCGTCCGAGGGCCGGTTCACCGTCATTGAATCGGGAGGTCGATACGGATGTCCTCGGCTATCCGGCTGCGAAGTCCGCCGGATAGCAGGATCTGTCGGATTTCGGCGAGGCGAAGATTCCGGTTTTTAGGCGTGGCCGCGGAGGTGTCCGCGTGGCACGCGGACAGCCGAGGCCGCCTTTGACGTCCGACTGCCCCCGACGTCCGGCTTCCCACCCTGGCGTCCGAGGCCCGGCGTCCGGAGCGCGTGATCCGGACGCCGGATCAGCGCCAGGAGTCGATGTGGCCGACGATCTTCGCGGGGGATCCGGCGGCGACGGCTTTGGGCGGCACGTCCCGGGTCACCACCGAGCCCGCGGCGACGACGGCGCTCTCGCCGATCGTCACGCCCTTGAGCACGATGGCCCCCGCGCCGATCCAGGCCCGGTCCTCCAGCACGATCGGCCCGCTCATCGGCTGCTCCACGCCGTCGACGACCATCGGGTGGAAGTCGTTGTCGAGTAGCTGGGTGTCCCACGAGACGTTGCAGCAGGCGCCGATCGAGACGCGTTCGCGTACGAGGATCTTGGCGAACCCGTTGATGTTCGCCCCGGGGCCGAGTTCCAGCACGCCCGAGTCGACGACGATCCGCACGCCCCGCTGCAGCGACACGACACCTTCGCAGCGCAGGCGGCCCTCGGGATGCACCCGGATGATCGAGGTATCGCGTCGGGTCGACAGCCCGAACGCGCCGAGCCCCACCCGCAGCGTCGCGCCCTCGGCGAACTCGATGCGCTCCCGGCCTTCGATCACGGTGGGGGAACCGGTCCAGATCGGTTGCCTGTATGCGAGCGGGTAACGCAGCCCGGCCACGAACGAGCGGGCCGAGGTCTCCTGCGCCGCCCGCAGCGAACGAACGTGCCGCACATACTCCCGAAGATCACTTCTGAACGCACCCACGGAGCAACAGTAGGCGCTGCCCCGGTGGCCGGACCGCCCGGCTGTCGGCTCGCCGGGTCGGGCGTGCCACCCTAGAGTCGTGCGCGAGCCCTCGACGGAGCGTGCACCACCGCCACGGACCGGCGATCGGAGCGGGAACGACGACGTCGGACCGCCAGGACGCCGGCCCGGGACGCCGCTGGGCCGGAACGACGACCGGGAGCCACACCGACGTGAGTGTCAGCGCCATCCATCGACCTGAACATCCGCAGGCCGGCACCCCAGTGCAGGCGGCTTCCGGGGACGGCGTCGCAGCCGTCGGTCCGGACGCCCCCTACGTGACCATCGTGCTGCCCTGCTACAACGAGCAGGACCATGTGCTGCTCGAACTCGAGCGCATCACCGCCGCGATGGACGCGAGCGGTTACTCCTACGAGGTCTTGGCGATCGACGACAAGTCGACCGACAACACGCTCGCGGTGCTGCGCGAGGTGGCCCCGCGGTTCCCGCGCATGCGGGTGATGCCGTTCCGCCGCAACGGTGGTTCCGGCACGGCCCGCCGGATCGGGACCCAGGAGGCCCGCGGCAAGATCGTCGTCTGGACCGACGCCGACATGACGTACCCGAACGAGCGCATCCCGGAGTTCGTCCGTTACCTGGACGACAACCTCGACGTCGACCAGGTCGTCGGGGCGCGCCGCACCGAGGAGGGCACTCACAAGTGGGCCCGGGTGCCGGCGAAATGGTTCATCCGGATGATCGCCCAGCGGCTGTCCGGCATGAAGATTCCCGACCTCAACTCCGGGCTTCGCGCCTTCCGCCGGGACGTCTCCCTGCCCTATCTGCGGCTGCTGCCCCCGGGTTTCTCCTGCGTCACCACGATCACGATGTCCTTCCTGTCGAACCAGCATCCGGTGGATTACATCCCGATCGATTACGCAAAACGATCCGGAACGTCGAAGTTCCATCCCTTCCGGGACGCGCGGCGTTACATCCTTCAGGTGCTGCGGATGGTGATGTACTTCGATCCGATCAAGGTTCTCATGCCGGTCGCTCTGTGGATCATGGGCTTGGGTTTCGTCAAGTTGATCGTGGACCTGATCCGCTACGACTTCCATGTGGCGACGTCGACGCTGCTGGCGATTCTGGTCGGCTTCCAGATCGTCGTGCTGGCGTTGATCGGCGATCTGGTGGCCCGCTCGCGCAGCGACACCTGACCTGCGTGCGCATCGCGATCGTCGGTCCGACCCATCCCTACAAGGGGGGGATCGCGCAGCACACCACCGAGCTCGCGCACCGGCTGTCGGCGCGGGGCCACGAGGTGGCGGTCGAGTCCTGGTCGGCGCAGTACCCCGCGTGGCTCTATCCCGGCGTGCAGCGCGTCACCGAGCCCGAGATGGAGCCGTTCGAGGTCACCCGCTACCCGTTGTCGTGGCGCCGGCCGGACGGATGGATCCGGCTCGGCAGGCGCCTGCGGCGGCAGGCCGACGCGGTGATCCTGGTCGTCGTCACTCCCGTGCAGGCCCCGGCGTACCTGGGCGTCCTCGGCGCACTGCGGGTCCGGGGGCCGCGTGGCCGGGGCACGGCTTCCGGGCGAGCGGGTTCCGGGCGAGCGGCTTCCGGGGGTGCGGGTCCCACGGTCGTCGCGCTCTGCCACAACGTCCTGCCACACGAGCGCCGGGCCGTGGACGAACCGCTGACCAGTGCGGTGCTGCGCCGGTCGTCGGCTGTTCTCGTCCACACGCCGGCCCAGGCGGAGCTCGCCGCGCGCCTCACCCCTGCTCCGGTCCTGGTGGCCGAGATGGCCACGCACCTGTGGTCCTCGGGTCTGTCGTCCTCGGGTCTGTCGTCCTCGCAGCCCGGGCCGGTGGCCGGCCGCGGTGGGCCATCCGCCGACGTCACCCGGCGCAACCTGCTGTTCTTCGGGCTGGTGCGGCCGTACAAGGGACTGGACGTCCTGCTGCGGGCGTTGGCCCGCGGGCCGGCGGACGTCCGTCTCACCGTCGCCGGCGAGTTCTGGGGCGGGACGGGGGAGATCGCCCGGCTGGTCGAGGAGCTCGGCCTGGCCACCCGGGTGGACCTGCGGTCGGGCTATGTCGACGCGGCGGAGGTGCCCGCGCTGTTCGCTGGTGCCGACGCCCTGGTGCTTCCCTACCGGGCCGGAACGGCGTCACAGAACGTCGATCTCGCGCACCTGCACGGCGTGCCGGTCGTGGCGACCACGGTGGGAACGCTCGCCACCACGGTCCGTGATGGGGTGGACGGTCTACTCGTGCCGCCCGACGACGCGGAGGCGCTGGCGGTGGCGCTGCGGCGGCTCTACGAGCCCGGCGTGCTCGCCGGTTTGCGCTCGAAGGTCATACCGCCGGACGTCGACGGGGCGTGGGAGCGTTACCTTGATCTGACGTTGGGCGCGCTTGGGCGTACATGAGCCGTGGCGCATACGCGAGTCACGGCCCATCCATGGGTCACGGCCCATCCATGGGTCGTGGACCACGGGTGAATCGTGGACTCGGAAGGCGGACTGGAATGAGCAAGGCGGACCGGATCGGCGGGGCTGACCGGACGGGAGGGGCCGACCTGTGAGCCTGGTGCGGGACGACGCCCTCGCCTTCGTGGGCCATCAGGTACATGTCATGCGTCGCCGGGAGGTCGGCACCCTGCTGTCGTGGGCGGGAGAACTGGCCGGGCGCACCCTGCTCGACGTGGCCGGCGGTGACGGCTACTGGGCCGGCCAGGCCGTCCGTCGCGGGGCTCGGGCGGTGTGCCTCGACCTCGCCCGGCACAAGCTGCAGTTCGGTCGCCGGCTGCGCGGGCATCCCGGGCTCGTCGAGGGGGACGCCTTGGCGCTGCCGTTCGCTGCGGCCACGTTCGATGTCGTCATGTCGGTCTGCGCCATCGAGCACTTCGACGATGGTCCGGCCGCGCTTGCCGAGATGGCGCGGGTGCTGCGTCCGGGTGGCGACCTGGTGATGTCCGCCGACGCCCTCACCCGGGCGGCGTCCTGGCCGGACCTGTTCGACCGGCACCGCGAGCGCTACCACGTCAGGCACACCTACTCCGGCGACCATCTCGCCAAGCTGCTCGATGATGTCGGGCTCGAGGTCATCCGGCAGACGTACATGTTCCGCAGCGAACGCGCCGAGCGGCTCTACCTGACTTTGTCCGCCAAGGGCGGCAGGACGGGATGGAACGCCGCGGCCGTGCTCTCGCCGGCCGTCGCCCTGTCGGACCGGCGGGCTCCCGACACCGCGGGCAGCGTCGTACTCACCCACGCCCGCAAACGGGAGGGCTGAACGATGGCGCCCGCCGGCCGGTCGGCACGCCCGGGCCCCGGCCGTGAACCGCGCCGGC
>NZ_CDWWXB010000094.1:5582-6136 GCF_977971855.1 Frankia sp. CoWAU3
GCCGGCGCCCCCCACCTCCCTGCGCAACCAGCGCATCCTCGCCGCCGTCCTGACAGTGCTGCTGTTCGGGCTGATCGTGGCCGGGACGGGTGCCGGGTTCGCGCTCTTCGGCCATCGGGGCTGGGGATACCTGGTCGGCGGGATCTCCTGCGTCGTGATGGCACTCGCGGCCCTGCGTGCCCGCGGCCGCTGACCCGCCGACCCGCCGACCCCGGCTGTCCGGGGACCGGGCCGGCTGTCCGGGGATGGAGGAGGCAGGGGCAGACTGTGACCCGTGCGTGTGGGTTTCCTTGTCGAGCAGCTGCTCGCGCCGGTTCCCGGCGGGACCGGGCGCTACTCCGCCGAACTCGCGGCGGCGCTCGCCCGCACCGCCGCCCCCGAGGATCGGGTGACCGGGTGGTGTGCCGGGCGCCGGGAGGTCGGTCCGGCCGTCCTGCCCGGCGTCCTCGGTCCGTTCCGGCTCGGTCTGCCTCGCCGCGCACTCGCCGTGGCCTGGGCGCGTGGCGTGGGTCCGGCTCCGACGGGGGTGGACGTCATTCACGCTCCGACCCTGC
>NZ_CDWWXB010000094.1:6637-12983 GCF_977971855.1 Frankia sp. CoWAU3
GGTCCGGTGGCCCCCGGCGTTCTCCTGGCCCCCGGCGTTCTCCTGGTTATCGGCGCTCCCCTGGTTATGTGGACTCATATCCACCTTCCGGACTTTCCGGCGTGCCGCCCCGTCCGTCGCTGGCTTCCTGGGCCTCCGGAACCGTCGCGCCGGCCCTGGGCGATGCCCTGGACCGGCGCCGGCCGCGCCCGAAGCTCGTCGTGACGATCCACGACGCCGTTCCCTGGACGCATCCCGAGACCCTGACCCCGCACGGGGTCCGGTGGCACCGGCTGATGGGCGAACGGGCCGCACGCCACGCCGACGCGATCGTCGTGCCGACGCTCGCGGTGGCGGCCGAGATCGCCCGGCATCTGCCGATCCCCGAAGATCGCCTGCACGCGATCGGGGAGGGAGTCGCCGACGCCGTGGTCCGGGTTCCGCCCGATGCCGACGCCCGCGCCGCGCGGATGGGGCTACCCCCTCCGGGGCGTTATCTACTCACCCTCGCCACGCTCGAACCCCGTAAGGGCCTCGACACCGCGCTCGCGGCGCTGCGACGACCGGACGATCCGGGCCTGCCGTTGGTCCACGTCGGCGCGACCGGCTGGGGTGGGCTGGACGTGCGCGCGACGGCGGCCAGGCACGGTCTGGGCGCGGACCGGGTGCGCACCCTTGGGCGGCTCAGTGACGAGGATCTCGCCGTGG
This sequence comes from Frankia sp. CoWAU3, assembly GCF_977971855.1. Lineage (NCBI taxonomy): Bacteria > Bacillati > Actinomycetota > Actinomycetes > Frankiales > Frankiaceae > Frankia > Frankia sp. CoWAU3. The sequence goes on from NZ_CDWWXB010000094.1 coordinate 7,325, forward strand.
TCCTGTCCCGTGCGGGCGTATTGCTCGCGCCGAGCCGGTCGGAGGGATTCGGGCTGCCGGTCGTCGAGGCGATGGCGCACGGTGTGCCGGTCATCGTCTCGGATGCCCCCGCGCTGGTCGAGGTCGGCGGGGACGCCGCCGTGGTGGTCGGGGTGGACGACCCGGCCGCGCTGGGCGCCGCGGTGGCGAAGGTCATGGGCGATCCGTACCTGCGGGGGCGGCTGTCGGAGTCTGGACGTCTTCGTGCCCGGTCATTTACCTGGAAAGGGGCAGCACTGGCGACGTGGGCGCTCTACCGTCGAGTCAGCGGTTTCCCCGCTGTGTCCGTCGCCGACGACGGGCGGGCGTAGTGTTGCCCCCGTTGAGAAGCAAGCGGTCACCGTGAAGCAAGCGACCACCCCGTCGCGGGTGGCGCGTCAGGGAGGGAGCGCCGTGGGACCCCGGGTGCTCGTCGACGCCACTTCGGTCCCGGCCGACCGTGGTGGCGTAGGGCGTTATGTCGACGGGTTGGTCGCGGCGCTGGGCGCGACCGGCGCGGACATGGCGCTCGTCTGCCAACGGTCGGATGAGGAACGCTACAGCCGGATGGCCCCACACGCCACCGTCCTGTCCGGGCCGGCGGCCATCGCCCACCGGCCCGCGCGGTTGGCCTGGGAACAGACCGGGCTGCCACTGGTCGCCGAACAGGTGAATGCCGATGTCATCCATTCACCGCACTACACGATGCCGTTGCGGGCGCACCAGCCCGTGTGCGTGACGATTCACGACGTCACCTTCTTCACCGAGCCCGACATGCACACCGCGGTGAAGGGCACGTTCTTCCGGTCCGCTATGCGTACCGCGGTGCGCCGGGCGGCCCGGATCATCGTCCCCTCGAAGGCCACCCGGGACGAGCTGGTGCGGGTGCTCGACGGGGAGTCGACGACCACCGACGTCGCCTACCACGGCGTCGACACGTCGACCTTCCATCCGCCGACCGAGGAGGACAAGCGGCGGGTGCGCCGCCGGCTCGGGCTCGGCGACTCGCGCTACGTCGCGTTCCTCGGGATGCTGGAGCCGCGCAAGAACGTGCCGAACCTCATCCGGGGCTGGGCCGAGGCGGTGCACTGGCGGGACGAGCCGCCCGCGCTCGTCCTGGCCGGCGGCTCCGGCTGGGACGACGACGTCGATGCCGCCGTCGCCTCGGTGCCGAGCCACCTGCGGGTGATCCGGCCGGGTTATCTGCGCTTCTCCGACCTGCCGGGCTATCTGGGAGGTTCGTCACTGGTGGCGTATCCCTCGCACGGCGAGGGCTTCGGGCTGCCGGTGCTGGAGGCGATGGCCTGCGGCGCCCCGGTTCTCACCACGCCGCGTCTGTCGCTGCCGGAAGTCGGCGGCGACGCCGTCGCCTACACTCAGCCGGACGCCGGCTCGATCGCCCGGGAGATGGGCGCCCTGCTCGATGACGCCGAGCGGCGCAGGCAACTCGGTCAGGCCGGTCTCGCCCGGGCCCGGGAGTTCACCTGGGCGGCCAGCGCCGAGGCGCATCTCGCGAGCTACGCGCGGGCGGTCGCCGAGCACTGAGGCGCCCGTCGGCCCGGCCCCGGGGCGAGGACCGCCGCAAAGGGCGCGCTACCGTCTCCTCGGTGCACAAGGTGCCGTGCGTCGTCACGGGAATGTGTCGGGCGACCGGTGGTGGGCGAGAACGGGCGGGCGAGACATGGGTGTGGATCCGGAGATCCGGGTCGTCGTCGTGACCTTCCGGTCCGGGGAGGTGATCGGAGCCTTCCTCGACTCGCTGGCGAAGGCGACCACGCGGCCCTACGAGGTCGTCGTGGTGGACAACTCGCCGCACCTCGACGAGGGCACGGCGGCGGCCGCCGAGCGGGCCGAGGTGCGCTTGGTGCGCCCGGGTCGCAACCTCGGCTACGGCACCGCGGTCAACCGTGGTGCCGCCGGAGCCCGCGGGCCCTGGTTAGTGATCTCCAATGCCGACGTCTCCTTCGCGCCCGGTGCGGTCGACGAACTGATTGCCGCGGCCGACCGCTGGCCGGGGGGCGGGGCCTTCGGCCCGGGGATCATCAATCCGGACGGGGCGCTCTACCCCTCGGCCCGGGACCTGCCCTCGCTCGGCCGCGGGGTGGGGCACGCCTTGTTCGGCTGGTGTTGGCCGACGAACCCGTGGACGGCCTCCTATCGGCGGGAGCGGGGCCTCCCCCGGGAGATGACCGCCGGCTGGTTGTCCGGTTCCTGCCAGCTGCTGTGCCGGGAGGCGTTCGAGGCGGTCGGCGGGTTCGACGAGTCCTACTTCATGTTCATGGAGGACGTCGACCTCGGCCGCCGCATCGGCGAGGCGTCCTGGCAGTCGGTGTACGTGCCGTCCGCGGTGGTCGAGCATCTCGGCGGACACTCGACGAAGCGGTCGTCACGGCGGATGGTGCTGGCTCATCACCGCAGCATGTTCCGCTACCTGTCCTGGCAGTACCCCGGCAACGCGCGCGCGCCGCTGCGGCTGCTGCTCGGGGTCGGTCTCGTGGTCCGGCTGCTGCTCGCGCTGATCTTCGCCCGGGACAGCGCGGGGGCGAAGGCGACCCGTTCTGCGGATCTGCTTCCCCGGGGTGGTGCCGCGCGGGGCGCCTGAGCGGGCCGCGGCCGGCCGATGGCCGACAGTCGAGTCGCTGGTAGTCATGGATGTCCTGGATGTCCGAGATATTTGGAATATCCGGGCGGCTTGGTGAACCCCGGTCCGACACAACGTGTCGAAACCATGGCATGCCGTTCGTCGTATGGTCCCGACCCCGATCCGTTTTCAGCGTCCACCGCGTGTTCTGCGACACTGACGCCCCATGGACGCAGTGATGCTTGTCGGCGGTCAGGGGACCCGCCTGCGACCGCTCACGATGTCGGCGCCGAAGCCGATGTTGCCGGTCGCGGGGGTGCCGGTCACCGCGCACATGCTGGCTCGCGCGCGAGACGCGGGAATCGACCGGGTGGTGCTCGCCACCTCGTACCGGGCGGAGGTCTTCGAGGAGTACTTCGGGGACGGCTCGGCGCACGGACTCCAGCTGGAGTACGTCACCGAGACCGAGCCGATGGGCACGGGCGGTGCGATCCGCAACGTGGCCGAGCGGCTCCACGGGGGACCGGGCGATCCGGTCGTGATCTTCAACGGTGACATCCTCGCCGGTCTGGACATCCAGGCCCTCGTCGCGCGGCACACGGTGACCGGCGCGGCGGTCACCCTGCATCTGACTCGGGTGGTGGACCCGCGTGCCTTCGGGGTCGTGCCCGTCGACGACGATGGTCGCGTCACCGCCTTCCTGGAGAAGACCCCGGACCCGCCCACCAATCTGATCAACGCCGGGTGCTACGTGTTCCGGCGGTCCGTCATCGACACGATCCCAACGGGACGACCGGTCTCGGTCGAGCGGGAGACCTTCCCGGGACTGCTGGCCGCCGGCACGGCGGTCATGGGTTACCCGGATGACACCTACTGGCTCGACCTCGGAACTCCCGCGGCGTTCGTGCAGGGCAGTCGCGACCTGGTGACCGGCCGGATGGCGTCGTCGGCGCTGCCGGGGCCGGTCGGGGACTGCCTGGTGCTGCCCGGTGCCGTCGTGGCCGCCGACGCCAAGATCGGTGGCGGGGCGACCGTCGGGGCCGGCGCGTGGGTCGGCGCGGGTGCCGCGATTGACGGTGCGGTGCTGTTCGACGGTGCGGTTATCGAGGCCGGGGCGGTCGTGCGGGACAGCGTGATCGGTCGGGACGCGGTGATCGGCTCCGGTGTCGCGCTCGACGGGGTGGTCATCGGCGACGGGGTACGGATCGAGCGAGGCAACGAACTGCGGTCCGGGGCGCGCGTGTTCCCCGGAGTCGTCCTCTCGGCGGGCGCTGTGCGATTCAGCTCGGACCGCACCTGAGCGCAGCCGACCGGTTGCGGGCGGCGGCGGACCGCTGGTAGCGCCGCCGCATTTCCTCACGACGCGGCGGCTGCGGTCCGTCCGTGCGGAGATCTCGCGGACATCCACGGACGGGGAACAAAAACCGTCCGCTGAATGCGGCGATTCCGCGCCGTGGCCGAGGACAATCGCACTCATGAGGTTCAGCGTGGAACGCGACGCGTTCGCCGACGCGACCGGCTGGGCCGCTCGGCATCTGCCCAACCGGCCGGGCCCGGCCCGGAACGTCCTGACCGGCATCCTGCTCGCCGCGGGCCATGGTTCCGCGGCGTCTCCCGGTTCCGCGGCGTCTCCCGGTTCCGCGGCGCCCCTGGGCCCGGCCGCAGCCTCGGTCCTGACGATCTGCGCGTACGACACGGAGGTGGCGGTGCGGGCTCCGGTCGCGGCCTCGGTGGACGAACCGGGGCGGGTGCTGGTGCCCGGCCGGCTCCTCACGGACATCGTGCGCAGCCTGCCCGCGACGACGGTCGACGTCGTGGTCGACGGTGACCGGCTGGTCCTGCGCTGCGGCAGCGTCCGTTTCACCGTGCCGCTGATGGACCCGGGTGAGTACCCGAAGCTCCCTAGCTTTCCCGGACCGATCGGCGAGGTGGACACGCTTGGGTTCGCGTCCGCGGTCGGTCAGGTCGCCCCGGCGGCCGGCCGGGACGAGACCATGCCCGTGCTCACCGCGGTCCGGATGGAGATCTCCGGGCGTGGGCTGACCCTCGTCGCCACCGACCGGTACCGGCTCGCGGTACGCGGCATACCCTGGCAGCCGACAGTCGACGATCCGTGGGCGCTCGCGCACGTGCCTGCCAAGGTTCTCGCCGAGGTGGCCCGCACGCCGACGTCGGCCTCCCGCACCGTGATTGGTCTGGACCTCGACGATCCGTCCGGCGCCCGGCTCGGCCTCGCCGCCGGCGGCCGGCAGACCATCGTCCGGCTCATCGAAGGGACGTTTCCCAACTACCGCAAGCTCCTGCCCGAGGCGGCCGCGCTCGTCGTCACCGCGCAGACCGCGGCGCTCGCCGCGGCGGTCCGTCGGGTGGCCGTCGTCGCCACCCGCACCGGGCCGCTGCGGTTCACTTTCACCCACGACCAGGTCGTCGCCGAGGCCGGGGACGGCGGTGGCGCACAGGCCAGCGAGACGATGCCGGTCGAGTACGCAGGTCCCGAGCTCTCGGTGCTGTTCAATCCGTCCTACCTGCTGGACGGGCTCGGTGCCGTCGAGGACGATCAGGCGACGATCGGGTTCGTCGACGACGATCCGGTCGAGGCCGCCGCGAAACCCGCGGTGCTCACCGGCAAGGACAGCGGCCGCGGCGCTGTCGACGAGGGCGCCTACCGCTACCTACTGATGCCCATCCGCCACGGCGGGGGCTGAGCCGAGGGCCAGGACCGTTTCTCCTGATCGTCTGGTTCGGCAGTCCAGGGTATGGATCCGGGGCGATGAGCCGGCCCGGCCGCGGCCCTGACGAGGACCGGACAGCCTTATAACCGGATAGCCGGAGACAGGCCACAGATACGCCGAAGAAACACCGTGGGAAATTTGTCCCGTGGCCTCCGCGCGACCCCGCTCGGGTTACCGATGCGGAGGGAACCCGACATCTCCCGTTCGGGATCCGGCCCCTCCTGTTTCCCCGGTTCTTACCTCTGAGGTGAGGATTTCCGGTGTGGGCTGGGTCGGTTGCAGGCGTGGCTGCCGCGCCGGGCGGTCGGGCCCGGAGTCACAGCGTGGC
>NZ_CDWWXB010000095.1:0-12305 GCF_977971855.1 Frankia sp. CoWAU3
GCCGGCAGGCCCGCCGGGGGCGACGGGCGTTCGGTGCGCGAGGCGTGTGGACGGCGACAGCGGGAAACGGACGGCTCGATACCTCTCCGGACGGCCTGGCTGGCTCACCAGAATTATCACTCTAGGTAGTGGAAGTTTCGTTCGCTATGAGTGCTTCGTCGTTGTCTGATGACCTGATGAATAATTGCTCCCGATCAGATTCTGCGGGTGGATCGTCTCGGGGGCGGGTGCATGGCGGATCAGCTAGAGATCATCGGCGGGCTGCTGTACCGGGTTATGCGGATCTTGGCGGAGGTCGGCGAGGCGTCTCCGGACGAGCTGTGGATGCGGATGCGTGCGTCCGATGCTGGCGCCGATCCCGGATGGCGGCGCGGATCAGGTGACGACCCGCGGAGCGCCGTCGCAAGGAAACGCGTCCTGCGGGGCGCTGTCTACCTGGCCAGGGCCGGTTATCTGAGTGAGAGTAACCGCCGGTGGCAGGCCACCGGAATCGGCCGGGATGCGTTGCGGGCGTTCCCGGACCAGGCCGCGTGGTGGCGTGATGTCACGGAGCACAACACTTACTGGCGGGAACACCGGAGCAGCCTTGGCCTGGTGGACGACGTCCTCGCGGTGCTGCCCGAACAGACCTGGGTCAGCGTCACGGATCTCTCGACGGTGGCCGATCTGACGGTCGACGGCCTCGTCCGCCATCTGTGCGGCTCCCGCCCCGAGGGCTGGTCGCGCGTACTCGACCCGGCGGGCCGGCCGCCGCGCGAGGCCCGCTTCACCGAGGACGAGTATCGCGACTGGCTGGACTGGTTCGAGGTCGAGGTCGGCGACCTGACGGCGGGGCGGGCTGCCGGCGAGCTGCGGCTGCCGCTCGACGACCTCCGCATGCTCGTCGAGTCCATCGCGCCGGAGCGGATCCCTCGCCGGGCCTGGCTGGTGCGCGGCGCGGACCGGCGTGGCCGTTCGCTGGCGCGGGATCTCTGGCTGGCCGACGAGGTCTGTTCCCTGCCCGGTGACCGGCTGGAGGTGCGGCCCGGGGTCGACCGGGAGCAGGTGCGCCGGGCGGTCGACCGCGAACACGCCTCGCTCACCTCGGCCCGGCGCGGCCGGCTCACCAGCGAGTACCACGCCTTCCTGAGCCGGATGCGGGAGAACGACCTCGTCGTCGTGAACGACCGTGACGAGTACTACGTCGGGGAGATCCTCGGACCGCCGGTGTTCGTCGCGAGCGTTGGGGGCGTCGCGGACCTGCAACGGCCGGTCCACTGGCGCAACGCCGACGAGCCGGTGAACTACCTCGATCTACCCGATCGGGTGGCGGCCCTGCTCGGCAACGCGGAAGCGCGTATCGTCGATCTTTCCGATTTCGTCGCCGACCTCGACGCCCTGGTGCCCGCGCCCGCGCCGGTGGCATCGATCGCGACGACGGGGGCCGCCCCCCAGAGCGCCGACGCCGACCTCGCCGGGCAGGCCCTCGGCGGGGACGATCTGCGCGAGGTCACGGACGAGTTCGCGGACAGCCTCTTTTACAGCCGGGACTGGTTGCGCAGGTGCGTCGAGCTTCTGCGGGACCGGCCGCAGCTTATCTTCTACGGCCCGCCCGGCACCGGCAAGACGTACCTCGCCCGGCGCTTGGCCTGGCATCTCGCCGACGATCGGCGCGAGAACGTCACCCTCGTCCAGTTCCATCCGTCCTATATGTACGAGGACTTCTTCCAGGGTTTCCGCCCGGTGCAGGTGAAGGGCGGCGACGGTGACGCGGCCACCACCAACCGGATGTCCTTCGAGCTCGTGGACGGTCCGCTGCGCCGGCTCGCCACCGCCGCCGAGCTCAATCCCCGCCAGGCGTTCTTCCTGATCATCGATGAGATCAACCGGGGTGACCTGGCCAGGATTTTCGGTGAGCTGTACTTTCTGCTGGAATACCGCGGGGAGGCCGTCACCACCCAGTACGCCTCCGCGGACACGCGCGACTTCCAACTACCGAAGAACCTGTTCATCATCGGCACGATGAACAGCGCGGACCGTTCGATCGCCGCCTTCGACCAGGCGCTGCGCCGGCGGTTCACCTTCGTCGGGCTCCATCCGGACGTCGAACCGACCGCGTCCGTGCTGCGCCGCTGGCTTGCGGCAGGCGACCTGCCCGACGAGGCGGCCCGCCTGCTCGGCGAGCTGAACCGCCGCATCGACGACCCGGACGCCCGCATCGGCCCGTCCGTCCTATCTGATGCGCGACCGCGTCCACCAGAGTGCCGACGGCCTCGACCGGGTGTGGGAACATCAGATCCTGCCGCTGCTGGCCGAACACCACGTCGGCGAGACCATCGACCTCGCGGCCCGGTACGGCCTACCGGCGCTGCGGCAGTCCCTCGGCCTGGCCGCGGTGGTTCCGGCCGCGGTGGTTCCGGCCGCCGGAGCCCCCGCGAACACCATCCCCGGCCCCGCGGCAGGCTGATGCCATGCTTGCACCGGTGGAGCTGACCGAGGGCGCCGGGTGGCAGCGGCGGAAGCTGAGCCCGGGCCAGGCCGATGCGCTCGATGCCAGCGAGGTGGCGCAGGTGCGGCAACGGCGTGCCGACGGTACCTGCGAGGTCAAGGACAACGCCCTGGTCGGCACCGTGCGCCTCGGGTCGGGCGAGGATGCGTTCGAGGTTCGCATCCGACCCAAGGTCACCATCCGCCGTCTGCTGTTTCTGCTTGGCTACGCGCAGGATCGCGGCAGGTGGTTCGAGAACGAGGTCCAGGCGGCGGAGGAACCGGATCTTCTGCCCGCGGTCGCCGTGGCGTTCGCCCGAACCGCCTCGCGGGCGCTCGCGCACGGGGTGCCGCGAGGCTATCGGCAGGTGGATGCGGCGCTTCCCGTCCTTCGCGGCCGGCTGCGCGAGTCCGCGCAGCTCCGGCAACGGTCCGGGGTGATGTTCCCCCTCGAGGTGCGCTATGACGAGCGCACCGTCGACACCGCCGAGAACCGGTTGCTGCTCGCAGCCACCCGCTCGCTGCTCGCCCTGGCCGGGGTGGCACCGGCCACCGCCCAGGAGCTGCGCCGTATCGCCGCCGCCCTGGACGGTGTGGCCGAGCCGGCGCACGGCCCCGTCGAGCCGCCGGACTGGGTGCCAACCCGGGTGAACGCGCCCTACCATGCGGCGCTCCGGCTCGCCGAGACGGTCTTGCGCTCGTCTTCCTTCGAACGGGAAGACGGGGAAACGCTCCGGGTGGACGGCTTCGTGGTGAAGATGTGGGAGGTCTTCGAGGACTTCGTGACCCACGCCGTCGACGAGGTCCTCACCCACCGCGGCGGTGAGGTCCGCCTGCAGGACCGCACCCACCACCTCGACGAGGACCGGACGCTGGAGATGTGCCCCGATCTCGTGCTGTACCGGCCGGAGGGCCCGGGCGGGCGGATGATCCCGGCGGTTGTCCTCGACGCGAAGTACCGGCTTGCGATCCGACAGGGCGCGCGCACACGTGTACCACCAGATGATCGCCTACTGTGCCCGGCTCGGCGCCCGGCAGGGACGGCTCGTCTACGCCGGCTCGGAGCGGGCCGACGGCCAGCCCGGCGGTCGTGGCGACGTCATCCGGAGCCGGATCGGGGGTCCCGCGCCCATCGAGCTCGTGACGTACGTGCTCGACCTGAGGCTCCCCCTGGCCGAGTTGCGGGCCAGGATCGAGCGGATCGCCGACGATATGGTCACCCCGTCCGTCTGACGGAGCTCTCCGATCTCGCGGCCCACTTTCGCGGCCCACCTTGGATCGCCGTCACCCGGCCGGCCGGCTTCCTTTGGATAGGCAAGAGGCAAGAGGCGAGGAGGCTGCCGCCGGGAAACGGGGCCGCGCGGTCAGCGCAGGCCGGAGCGCACGAACGCGTCGACGACCTGGCGCTGCAGGACCAGGTAGAGGGCGAAGACGGGCAGGCAGGCAAGGCCGGACCCGGCCATCACGGCGCCCCAGTTGTCGCCCTCGAGGGTCAGGAAACCGCGGATGCCCAGCTGGATGACGGAGTTAGCCCGCTGCAGCGCCAGCGCCGGCCAGAAATACTCGTTCCAGGCGGTGATGAACAGCAGGATCGACAGCGACGCCAGCGCCGGGCGCAGGTTCGGCACGACGACCGTCCACAATGTGGACCATGAACCCCGCCCGTCGATGCGGGCCGCGTCGAGCAGCTCCCGGGGGAAGGCCTGCATGTGCTGGCGGAGCATGAGTACCGCGAGCGCCGAGCACAGGTTCGGCACGATGACGCCGGCCAGCGTGTTCAGCAGGCCCAGGTTCGACAGCACCAGGTAGTTCGAGATCATCGTCACCTGGAACGGGATGAGCCAGGTGGCCACGAACGCCAGGTAGAACAGGGTCCTGCCGCGGAACTCCCAGGCGGCGAAGGCGTAGGCGGCGAGCAGGGACATCATGAGCTGGCCGGCGGCGGTGACGGCGGCGATCGTGAAGGTGTTGGCGAGCAGCACGCCGATGTCGAGACGTCGCTACGACCGTTTGACCCCGCCCCGCCTTATTCCCGTCGGTATTCCTACCGGTGTGGCCCGAACGGGTATGGATGGGCGTTGAATGGAGGCCATGAGCCAGCCACTCGCCACCTTCGCGGGGGGCCCCGCCGCGGGCCCCCCGTTCGCCCTGGAAGAGGGCGATCGCATGCTGCGGGTACGCCTCGACGGCGGCGAGATGTACGCCAAGCAGGGATCCATGGTGGCCTATCGCGGCCGCGTCGACTTCGCCTACAAGGGCCAGGGAGCCGGTGGATTCCTGCGGCGGGCGGTGACTGGTGAGGGCCAGGACCTGATGAGGGTCGCCGGCCACGGAACCGTCTGGTTCGCCGAGTCCGGGAGCCACATCTCGGTCTTCACGCTCGACAACGACAGCCTGACGGTCAACGGCCGCAGCCTGCTCGCGCTGGAGTCCGGCATCCGCTACAAGGTCACCACGACGTCCGGCGGCATCGGAGCCATGATCGCCGGTGGGATCTTCAACACCGAGGTTTCCGGCAGCGGCGGCGTCGCCGTGCTGTGCCTGGGCGCTCCCCTGGTGTTGTCGACGGACGAGCCGGTCTGCGTCGACCGGGATGCCGCGGTCGCCTGGACGGCGGGCGTGCGTACCCGGGTGGTCTCCTCGTTCAAGATAGGCAACCTCGTGGGGCGTAGCTCGGGGGAGCTCGCGCAGATCGAGTACTCCGGTCGGGGGGGATTCGTCGTCGTCCAATGTGGTGAGACGCCGGCCGCCGGGACCGGCACCGACCGGCACTGAACCGACTGCCGGCAGGGGCTCGCCTGGTCGGCGCGAAGTCGCCGCGGGGGAATGACGCCATGGTTATGACGGTTCGTCGCACGCTGCCCGCACGCTTCCTCTGTGCAGGATTTCTATCCTACAGTAAAACTTGCCTGCACTTACGTTCATGCGGATGTGAGGGGTCCGGGTTCAGGTTCGCTGCGAAATCCGTATCCGTGTGGTGTGCTGTCCGCTGGAGGTTCCGCCCGTCGGCTCGCGCGGACCGTCGCAGGTCATCGCCGCTGGTTGAGGCGCCACGACGGGTCGATCAAGCGGCGCGGGACGGGGCACTCCCTCGGTGTGATGACGAACGACGTCCGGCCGGCGATGCCCGACGGGAGGTGGAGGTTATATGGTGACGCGTGGTGACGCGGAAATCATCGAACTTCTGAACAGCGTGCTGACGAACGAGCTCACGACCGTCAACCAGTATTTTCTGCACAGTCGTATGCAACGTAACTGGGGATATCGACGGATCGCCGAGCACTATTATCACGAGTCAATCGACGAGATGAAGCACGCGGATCAGCTCATCGAGCGGGTGCTGTATCTCGGCGGTCTGCCGAACTTGCAGCGTCTGCACACGCTGCGTATCGGGGAGACGGTGCCCGAGCAGCTCGAGGTGGACCGGTCCGGGGAGTTCGAGGCGGTTGACCTGCTGCGCCGGGGGGTCGCACTCTGCCGGGAGCGGGGCGACGTCGGATCGGCCGTGCTCCTCGAGCGGATCCTCGTCTCCGAGGAGGAGCACATCGACTGGCTCGACGCCCAGCTGGAGCTGATCTCCCAGCTTGGTGCGGCCCATTACCTCGCCCAACAGATCCATGAGGAGTAGCGGAAGGTAGTGGATGGTGGCGATGAATGGCGGAGTAATCCCGTTTTCGTTTCTTCGTCGTTACGAACTGTTGTTGGCGATGTGAGCGGGCCGATCCTTTGAGTGTCATGGTGTCGGGTCTCGCCATGCAGGACCCATCCGACTGGCGATAGTGTCCAGTCGGGGGGATCGCGCGGAGGATCGCGGAGGATCGCAGCAGCGAAGCCGACCGTCCACAGGGTGCCGTTGAGGCGGTGCCGCGGGAGAGGGGAGGGGAGAGCCGATGAGCATCGCCAGGTTCTGTCCGCCTCCTCCGCCCCGGGTGGCCGCCGGCTCCACCGCACCGCCCATCTGACCTCCGAGAGCTCCACGCGGGGACTCCTCGGATGAATTCCTTATGAATGGAAAGGATCGTGCGCTAGTGGCGACGTACACGCTGCCGGACCTGAACTACGACTACGGTGCTCTGGAACCGTCCATTATCGGGCAGATAGTCGAACTGCACCACGACAAGCACCACGCGACCTACGTCAAGGGTGCCAACGACACTCTTGAGAAGATCGCCGAGGCGCGCGACAAGGGCGACTTCGGTGCCATCGTGGGCCTGGAGAAGACGCTCGCCTTCAACCTTTCCGGGCATATTCTCCACTCGATCTACTGGGAGAACCTCTCGCCGGACGGCGGGGACAAGCCGGACGGTGCGCTCGGTGAGGCCATCGCCGCCGACTTCGGTTCCTTCGACGCCTTCAAGGCGCAACTGAACGCGGTGACCACCACGGTGCAGGGCTCCGGGTGGGGCGTCCTGGCCTACGACGCCACCGCGCAACGTCTGCTCATCGAGCAGGTGTACGACCACCAGGGCAACGTCGGCGTGGGCAACACCCCGCTGCTCGTGTTCGACGCCTGGGAGCATGCCTGGTACCTGCAGTACAAGAACGTCAAGGTCGACTACGTGGCGGCCCTGTGGAACGTCGTCAACTGGGCCGACGTGGCCGCCCGTTTCGTGAAGGCCAAGGGCGCGGCGGCGGCCTGACCGTGCGGGCTGGTTCCCCGACGCACAGGACCGTGCTCGGAGAGCCGAGATAGTTGATCATCAAACGTGCGCGAAAAATGTGTACGGATCACGGCAAGGGCAGCGCCTACGGCGGTGCCCTTGTCGTCGTTTTCCGGTGTTTCGGGGCGGGGGCCACGAGGTCCGGTCACCGGCTTCGCGGCCGGCTTCCCAGCTGACCTTGCCGCCGGTCCGGCCGACCGAACACCTTTCGGTCGACGTCACGTCAGCGTCGGGTCGGCGTGTCGTGGAGTGATGTACGACACACCGTGAACGGCTTGACGGCTTCCCTTCCCGCTACGCAGGGTAGTATGCATGTTCGTGGACGTGCTCCGGCCCGATCGACGCCAGTCCGAGATCCTCCCGTCGCCGTCGTCCTGGCGACGTTGTCGCTGATCTGCCGGCGGCCCCGAGCCGAGCGATCCGTCCCGGCCGCGGGCGGCCAGCGGTCCGGCATCCTCCGCAGCCCGATGAGCTCCTGACGTTCGCCGGCAGGCGACGTGCGGCAGCCGCGTGTTCCTCCGGTCGCCGGGCCGTCGGACCGATCATCGGCGGGCCGGACACCTTCCCTCTCCCAGCCTTTCAAGCCCTCTCCGCGTCCTCAAGCCCTCCCCGAGTCTCCGAGGCGAGATCAACGACTGATGTCGCCTCGACGCCGCGCACGCGGCACGTCCGGCCCGTCTGCCGCGACGATCCGTTTCGTCCGAAGGAGATCTGGCGCCGATGCCGTCGCCGACCACTCAGTTGTCCGTCGATGATCCACGGATGGCCTCGCCCACCTCGTCCGCGGCGGGCAGGCAGTCCCGCGCCCGCACCATCGTCGGTCCGCAGCGGGGCAACTCCGTCGTGCCGACCGCAGGCAGGCCGGCCGCGACACCCATCGCACCCATCGTCTCTCCGGCGTCCACCGCCGTCCCGGCCGCGACCCCGGTTCCGTCGACGCGTCGGCTCCCGGCAGCCTCTCCCGCCTCCGGAGGGGCATCCGGGGAATACGTGCGTGCCGTGGTCGCGGTGCTGCTCGGGCGCGGTGAGCAGGCCGGCCCGTTCCACCTTCTCGCCGATCGGCTCGCGCTGGACGGCTACCTGGTGACCGTCGTTCCCGACGGTGGCCGCCGGGTGCCCGCGGTGGCCGAGAACCGGGTGCCGGGCGTCCCGTTCGTCCTCCTCGGTTCCGACACAGGGGCCCTCGCGGCGCTGGCGATGGCCGCCTCCCCCGCGGTACGTCCCGACGGTGTGATCCTGGTCGGCCTGCCGCTCCTGCAGGTTCCCGTCGCGGGGGTGGCCATCGAGGAACCGTTGCCGCGTGCCCTGCCCGACCTCCCGATCCTGCTCATCCACGGTGCGCAGGACGAGGTCAGCCCGCTACCCCTGATCCGGATGACGACGCGCACCGCGTCCCGGGCGGAGCTCGTGGTCGTCCCGGGCGGCCACGACGTGCTGACGGGTCCGGGGCGTCGCAGCGTCGCCGCGCGGGCCCTGCTCTTCCTGGAGTCCCTCCGCGAGGCCTGATCCCGGCGGGTCTGCCGGCCCGGGGAGGGCAGCGGGTCGTGATCGCCGCCGCCCGCATACTCGGCATGACCGTTCGGCCCACTCGGTAAGGGCCGAACGACCAGCCGGGCGTGACATCCGGCGGATCGGCTGGTCCGTCCCGGCAGGGCACTGTTGACGGCACCGCCGCCGGACCCCTGCGGGTCCTGAAGATGCCCAAACCCGTCGTGGTCGGATCCGTGGACCTGCGACGGCGACAGGCACGGGAAGACGCCTGCCAGACCGAGGCGGCCCTCAACCGGCGGCTGGCGCCGGACGTGTACCTCGCCGTCGCGGGCGTCCGCGACGAGGCCGGCCTCCTGCGCGATCATATGGTCGTCATGCGTCGGCTGCCCGTCGCGCGCCGACTGACGACGCTGGTCGAGCGGGGCGGGTGAGTTGATCCACAGTTGCGTGACCTCGCGCGCCGACTCGCGGCGTTCCACGAGAGCTGCGAGACCCCGGCCCGGATCGGTGCGGCGGGCAGCCTGGCGGCTATGCAGGCTCGCTGGCTGGACCTGCTGCGCGCCGAGGAATGTTCCCGCCGGTTCCGGCGATACGAGCCCCTCGTCGTTGCTTAGAGTAATCGGATCGGGGTAAAGCGCGTACGCTTAGTTGCCGTGACGGCTGTAACGTCGCTGCCGCCCACGCAGAGTGGGGGAGCCTCCCCGGCCGGTCGCCGAGCGACCGTGCGTCGTCGCCGTGGCGGTGGGGAGCCCGGTGGCCCGGGCGGCCCGCGAGCGCGGTGGGGCACGCGGCTCGCGCGGGCCGTGCTGGGCATCGCGGCGCGATGCGACGCGGGTGTCCGGCTCGTCGGGCTGCTGGCGTTTCTCGTGGTCGCGCTCGCGCTGTTCGGGTTGACGCTGCACGGAGTGGTCACTCATCGGCTGGACGCGACCGACGGCCTGGTGAGCCGGCACGGCCGAGCGCTCGCCACGGCTCAGGAGCTGCGGGCCGCCCTCTCCCAGGCGGATGCCGCCGCGGCGGCGGAGGTCTTCGCGCCCGTCGAGCTTCTCGTCGGCAGGGGAGAGTCCGCCGCCGAGCTGCGGCAGCGCTATGACCGGATCAAGAACGGTGGGCTGTTCGAGGCGAGTGTCGCCGATGCCGCCCGTGACGTCCTGGACCTGCGCCGGCTCGACCCGGCCCTGTGCGCCGCGGACCCGCCCTGGTCCGACCCCGTGGCGCCGCCACCCGGACCCGACGGCGCGGGGACTCGGCCGTCGTCCGGGCGGATCGCCTCGTCGTGCCCCCTGGACGTGCTTGCTGGCGGCATTCCCGTCTACAACGGGATGGTCGAACGGGCCCGGGCGAACAACCGGGCGGGGCTGTCCGTCGGCGAGGCCAACCTGCGGGCCGCCTCGACGATGATGCGCACGGAGATCCTTCCGGCGACCGAGGTGCTCGTCGCCCGGTACGCCGACGCGGTGGACACCGCCTACCAGCAGGCCACCGGCTCACGGGGTGAATGGGCGATCGTGAGCACGGCCGCCCTCGCGATCATCGCGCTCGTCGGCGTCCAGCTGCTTCTGGTCCGACGCACGAACCGACTGGTCAACCCGGGCCTGCTACTCGGCACCGGGTGCATCCTGGCCACGGTCACCTGGACCGCGGTCGCCTTCGGGACCCAGCAGACCCGTCTTGACACCGCGCAGGACTCCGGGTATCGACCGATGATCCTGCTCGCCCGATCGAAGACCCTGGCTCTGGAGGCACGGGTCGATGAGAACCTCTCGCTGACAGCGCTCGGCAACGGCACCCGTTTCGACGAGCACTTCGCCTGGGTGACCCGAGGCCTCGGCTTCGACGTGACCGGTGACCGCCTACCGCCCGAACCGGTCACCCGTCGTGGTTCGCTCGTCGTCGCCCTCGACGCGCGCGGGGGAGCCGGGATACCGGCGGGACTCGAGAGCGATCTGCGCTCCTGGCTGCGTATCCGGGCCTCGGTGGTGGCTCTGCTGGCCTCGTCACCGGACTCGGTCGTCGCGGCCGCGCGAGGACCGGGAGACGCCGGCTCCTCCGTCGGGGATCCGCGTTCCTCCGACACGTTCGGACAGGCGGTGACCCGGACCCTCGGGCCGGGCACGACGGCGTTCACCAGCTTCCTCGGCAAGCTCGACGTCGCGATCGACGCCGCCCGGGGCAGATTCGAAGGAGATGTCCGCCGGGCCGCCGCGGCGTTGCGCGATCTCGAGCTGGCCGGCCCGGCACTCGTCCTCACCGCGATCGTCGCGGCCGCGGCGGGGATGTGGCCCCGGCTCCGGGAGTACCTGTGAGCCCGCCCGGCCGGACCGGGCGCCGGACCGGGCGGACCACCCGCCGGCACCCTTCCATCCCGACGGGGGCAGTGGGCCCGGTGCTCGGGGGGATCCTCGTCGGCTGCATGGTCCTCGTGGGCGGTACGGGCTGCAGCACCGCCCGTAGCCCCCTTCCGCTGGAGGCCGCCCCGATGTCGCCATCACCGGTGCCGGACGCCGAGCCCACGCAGGCGTCGGCGGGATCGGCCAACCCGGATGGAACCTGTCGCCGAGATGGCAGACCGCTCCGGTCGAGCGAACCACCCCTCACCCCGATGCCTCCCCCCGGCCGGATGCCGGTGGGCAGCCGCATGCGCGCGATCGCGCGGGACCGCGGCTACCTGCGCGTGGGCATCGCCACCGACGCGCCCCCGGCCGGGTTGATGAACTGGCGTACCCTGCGACTGGAGGGGTTCGACGTCGGCATAGCCCGCGCGGTCGCCGCGGCCATCTTCGGCGCTGAGCGGGTCGACGATCATGTCCAGTTCCGTGCCGTCACCACCTCCGAGCGGGAGGACCTGCTCCGTTCCGGCATGGTCGACATGCTCGTGGCCACCATGACCATCACCTGCGAGCGCAAGCGGCAGGTCCGGTTCTCCGACGTGTACTACGAGTCGACCCTGCGGTTGCTGGTTCGGGAGAACGCCGGATTCCGCGGTATCGCCGATCTCGTCGGACGGCCGGTCTGCTCGTCGGCGGGGAGCACGTCCAGCGAGAAGCTGGCGCAGCTGCCGGCGCCGGGACCCCGACCGGTGACCCGGGCCCGCCTCGCGGACTGCCTGGTCGCGCTCCAGCACGGTGACGTCGACGCGATCGTCGGCGACGATGTCCTCCTCGCCGGACTGGCCGCCCAGGACCCCTACACGACGGTCCTCGGGCCGAGCGCCTTCGGCGCGGACCTCGAAGCCGGCGGCCGGCTCGACGAGCCCTACGGTATCGCCATGCCGATCACCGGGGACACGGCGGGAGACGACGAGTTCGTCGCGTTCGTCAACGGCGTGCTTCGCGAGATCATGCTCGACGGAACCTGGTCCCGCCTGTATGAGGAGTGGCTGCGACCGGGCCTACGCGTACCCGGCCGCCCCCCGCTGCTCGACGGTGGCCGTCCCTGACCGGGCCGTGAACTGGCGGGCCGGGCGAGCCACGAGATCGAAACCGGTGATTCATGATGAATGACGCGCACCCGAGCCCTGGTACCCGAGCCCTGGTACCCGAGCCCCGATGGTTGTCACAGTTCGGACGGTAGACCGACAAGCCGTGCGCTGGCGTCCCAGAGCTGGTGGCAGCGCGCGACGTCGGTGGTGTGCGATGCGGTTATGACCGTCTCGTGCCGGACGAAGAAACGCCCGCTGACACCATT
>NZ_CDWWXB010000096.1:0-12282 GCF_977971855.1 Frankia sp. CoWAU3
CCCCGGGGTGGCGCGGTCAGGTCGGAGGGGGAGCCCCGCCCGACCGCGTACCCACACGGAGCGTCGCGCGCCGCTCAGTCGTCGTAAAAAACGATCTCTGGTATGTCCGTGGCGTACCATCCGCCGTCCGCCGTGCGTTCCAGTGGCAACGACGTCGAGTCCACCCCGGATCGTGTCATCTCTCGCCCAGCGCCACGGGCAGCGCGCAATGGAGGGGGTTGGAGGCCACCGGCGTATCGCTTTGAGCGCGGCCAAGGGTCCTCTCATCGGGTCCGGTGGCGCCGGACAGCCAGGGTGGTGCCGAGACCATGGCAAGACGAGCAGTTCCGTGGACGCTCGCCCATGCAGGCACGGCACTGCCGGTAGGTGTTCCCGGAGTTGATGTTACGGCGAGGCATGGTGGTTCCCTTCCTAATCGAGCCCCATTGGGATACCCGAGGTTCCGTTGGTGGCATGGCGACGCTGATAGTCAGCGGAGAACGCCGCCCATTCCGGGGATAGCTCCCCGTCGCCCAGACGGACGGGGATGGGAATGTCGGCGGCAATATCAAGGCCGGATTCGGTGTGTTGACCGAGTAGCGGGACCGGCATGCCAGCCGGAGCCGGGTAGTCACGGGCAAGCCCGTCGATCACATCATCGTCGATGTATTCCGCGCGGACCCGCAACGGTTCCCGGGTGCCTTCCAGTTTGACGTAGCCGACCCCGGGAAGGCTTTCCGGGATCAGGTCGCAGTAGGCGCCCCGGGCGCGCATCTTGTCCCCGAGGACCATATCGACCTGCTGCGGTTCATCGAGCCGCATCGCGATGCGGGTCGGGAACAGATTCCGGTAAGGAACCACCTCCTTGGACGGATCTTGCAATGCGACCATCAGACCCACACCCGGAGCCCGGCCCTGAGAAGCGAGGATCTGCACCGCGTTATCCGCCCGTCCCTGGAGTTTCTTGTTCGTCACATACGCCGTGATGAACGCGAATTCGTCGACGAGAACCAGCACAAACGGCGTGTCCACCGTCGGAGTCAACCGGCGGGTCACGCCTTTCAACCGGGCGGCACGATCCCGGGTGAACTCCGCCGCATCCTCGAGGAGCTCCACCATCGCGCCCAGGTGGCTGTCCTCGTAGCGGGTGAACAGCGCACGGCCTGGGAACAGTTCCATCCCGCCCTTCGGGTCGATCGCCCACACCTGCACCAGACCGGCAGCGATAGCCGGACCCAGCCGGAGCAGAGTCGACCAGATGACCGACCCCTTCCCCGCACCGGTCGCACCCGCGACGAACACATGCGTGCCGAGCAGACGCAGCAGCCACAGCGCGCCGTCCTCCCGCCGGCCGATCGGCAACGCGGTCAGGTCCACCGCGCCAGCCGAGGCAGGAACCGGCAACTTCGACATCGGCCGGGTGAACGGATCCCGGCGGGTCACGTCCAACCACACGTAACCCGGCTTGTGGGTCCGTACCCGCACGTTCTGACTTCCCAGCGCGTGCGCCAGCGACTCGGAGGCATCCGCGAGATGATCCGGTTTCTGGCCGACGCGCAGCTTGACCAGCAGCGCATCACGGTAGTCGTTTGATCGGACTTTCCGCAGACCAGGCCAGACCAGCACATCCCCATCCACCACGGCCAGGTCGTGACGGGCCATGAGCCCCCGCCAGCGCGGAGCGTAGCGAACCCAACGCGCCCACCACGAGCGCAGCGGACGCCCTAACCACCGGGCGTAGCTAGACGGGCAGGCCAGCCGCCAGACCAGCGCGGCCACGGTCAGCACCGCCAGCGCCAGCGCGGGCAGCACCCATCCCACCCGGTCGACCAGCAGCAACGCGGCAAACAGACTGAACGACGTACGCGGGAAACGGGCGATCACCCGGGCGACCGCGACCCCCACCCGGCCCACCAGACGCAGACCGACCCGCCCGGCCGTATCACCCGGACGCACCAGCGGATGCCTACGCGTGTCCCGGTTCACCGGAACGGACCGCGACAGGTCCGCGAGCCGTACCCTCATGGTTCACCTCCCTCCCACGTTCCAGATAGGCGGCGTAGGCGCGGGGATTACGGTCGTACCAGGCTTCCGCGCACACCTTGTGAACAGCCACACCATCCGGAGAACGGCACAGAGCCGGACGCCGGCACAGCACACACGGCTCCGGATCCCCCACATCACCGCGAGGGAAATACCTACCCGTTCCCCAATCCAAAAGCGGCATCAGCCCCGACGCCGACGCCGACGCGGCTCAAGCTGGATAGGTTCGGCCGCTTCCCGGGCACGCACCAGCGGAATCGAGAACGGCCCAGGAACCGGCGGAACCGGCGCAGCCTCCCCACCGAACGGCAACGGCATCTGATCAGACGACTGCCGACGAGACCGTCGGGCCATCAGCTACCACCCCGCTCACGGCGCGCGGCACGCACGCTTCCGTTCCGAGTGACATGGCCATGCGCCACCCGATCATGCGTTTCCTTCTGCCCGCGCATGTCCGCCCGCGAACGAGTCGGCCGCGAGCTCAGCCCACACACCTCACACGTGTAGGAATACAACTCGGTCATCACCGGGAACCCTTCCGATAGACAGGACGCTGCACCCGACGAGCCGGCACCGCGCACGACGGGCAACGAGAATGCCGACACACCATCATCAGCCCACACGGGCAGATGAACATACGACGGCAAGAAGAACAGGTACGAGAAGCCATCGGACATGCACCCTTCCGAAAGCAACCAGCGCACCGGCCGGTTGCAACAGCCGGATAGTCGGCTAGGAATCAGCGTTAAGAGCGGACCGGTAGGCATCGTAAGCCGCCTCATAATCCGCGTACCGAGCGTGCGCGGCAGCAGCCAGACGCTGATACTCATCGAACGCCTCAGCCGCACGATCACGGGCAGCCGCGTACACGAGCCACGCCCGATCCTCCGCCCGACACAAGTCGTCCACGGACACGGTTCCACGAAGCGATCGTGTGGTAGACATGAGAGTGTCCCATTCCTGTCGCAGGGAGATGGACAACAGACATACCCGGGGTGCGGGAGGAGCGGGCAAACTCAGACCCGCACCCCGGGTACGTCGACCCGTACCAGCTAGGAAAGACGCCGGTACTCAGACCACGCCGCATGCTCCACATCCCGAGCTACACGGACCCCCGCCTCAGCGCAGCCATTCCGACGACGCGCGTCCGCGTCCACGCGAGCCCGATTCGACCGGGCCAACGCCGCCGCCCGCTGAATATCCCTATTCGAATGCATGCGAAATACACCTTCCTGTCGCGAGAAATGCAGAACAGCTCAGGCGCGCGTAGGAACGGGCAGATCAGAGCACGCGCCCAGAACGAGAACGTCAGAGACCGCGACGCCGCCGCTCAGCCCTGACATCAGCGGCAATATCGTCGTACCACTCCTCAAGAGCGTAATCCCCACAATCCCCCGCACGGTCGCCACGCCGCCGCGCTACCCGCTCAACTGCAACCAGATCATCGGCGCTCATGTCCCGCAGAACAGCCGGAGCATCATCCGAGCTCCAATCAGCGATCACGCCACGGCGCATCTCCGACCGGGATGTATTCTGTCCACCCGGATTCATAACCTCGGAATTAACCCTCCAAGAATTGAACGGCATGGCTACGCCGCCGCCTTCCCGGACCGCACGCTCGCCACCATCGGGGCGCGCATCCCCCGAGCACGCAGGCTGTAACCCACCCGGGGCGTCTTCCGCGACTGATCAACATACGCGGTGACCGTCAGCCCGTCGAACTCCACCGGACGAAACGGCGTACCCGCGAGCGTGTCCGGTGGGACCGGCTGCACCTCAGCCGCAATCTTCACCTTCACCTCAGCCTGACCGGCCCGCAGATCCGGCGCCGCGTCCAGCACCCGCACCAGCCACACCCGGGCACCGGTCTCCTTGTCCCGAACCTGTGGATCAGACAGACCCGCCTTCACCGCATCGAAGTCGCGGTCAGCCTCCACACCCAGCACAAACGCCCCGTGCGGGAACACGTCCCCGAAGCTCACGGGAATCCTCATCGGCACAGCCATGATCGAGATCCCTTCACTCTGGACGTCTCTGGTCTGGACGTCCCCTGGTGTAGACCAGTATAGCTGGTACTGGACCAGTTGGCAACCAGGGTGAGTAGGGCCTAGTGAGCAGGCAGTTCGTAGCTCAGCACGTACCGGTCCGCTGCCAACACCGTGTCGCAGACCTCGACAGGAAGCCCCTCAAGATCAATTGCGATGCGCACCAACGCCAGAACCGGCGTACCCGGAATCAAGCGAAGTGTCCGACGCTCCCCATCAGTCGGCATCCGCGCAGAGACTTCCTCCGTGAAGTGGCCGAGCTGGTGACCCTTTTCCTCGATACGGGCATAGATTCCACCAGGACCGGGATTCTTTTCAACCATCGGAGTGTCGACAGCGATCACCCACGGGATATAAGACGTTGCAATCTCCATTGGCTCACCATCAGCCAGATAGAGTCGATGCCGAACGAGGACCGTTTCGCCCGCCTCGATTTTTAGCAATTTCGCAATTTCCGGTGGGCAGGGCCGAGGTTCGACGCTCAACACATCGACGCTCGGCCGACGCCCTTCGCCCTCTAGCTCAGCGAGATAGGCAGCCTTTCCCATACGGCGATGCTGGCGGGCGAAACGGTCGCTAGCCAGACGCCGGACCGGCGGACGCTTACGCACAAAAGCGCCCCGGCCGTGCTCAACCTCAATCCGTCCTTCTTGAATGAGTTCTTCGAGTGCTTGCCGAATTGTATTACGACTTACACCGTACGTAACGGTCAGGTCACGTTCACTCGGCAGCTTATTTCCCGCAGCAAGGTCGCCAGTCTCGATTGACGCACGCAAATGATCTGCGATCTGCCGGTAAACGGCCCGATCACTCATTGGATCAATGCGAGCATCCACAGCCTGAGTCTCCTATACTGGTCTAGTCCTGTGAACCAGTGTACCGGAGGGCTCATCCTATGAGCGAGACCACCCCGCGCCACTCCGTCAGCGTAGCCGCTGCTATCACAGACGAGTCCGGCAAAATTCTCCTAATTCAGAGACGTGACAACCAGCATTGGGAGCCACCCGGTGGAGTACTTGAATTGGGTGAGGCGATCGAAGATGGTCTTCTTCGGGAGGTCGAAGAAGAGACCGGTCTTCTCGTTGAAGTAGAGAGACTCACTGGCGTCTACAAGAACATGAAGATTGGCGTCGTGGCGCTTTTCTTTCGATGCCGAGTTGCGGGTGGAAGTGAACGCACCGGCGACGAGACTTCTAAGCTTCGGTGGATCAAACTCTCCGCCGTCAGCAAGTACATGGACGAGGCTTACGCGATTCGTGTCGCCGACGCGATGCAGACGGGCCCGCCCGCCGTACGCGCACACGATGGGAAATTCCTGCTACCCGCATAGGTGTGCCAACTTTCCTTACTTCTTCAAGGCGGGCCCTCCGGGCCCGCAGGAGCCCCGCGCCGCACACGCCACGCCGAACAGGGCCCCAGGTGGCTCGCCGCGCAGCACGGGGCCCCGCCTCCCTCCGGTCGGCACCCCATGGCGCGTCGGCCACCACCCCATTCGGCGCGTCGGAACGTCGCAGAGCACCGAGTGAACCCGACGAACATCACGTGACGATCGAGCCGGAGGCACGGACTCACAGGACAACTCCCACACGTCGAGCGTCACGGACGACCGCGTGTCCCCGGTGCCCCCTGGTACACGAGCGTTCCACGCGATCTTGAAAAGCTGCCATCGACGATGAGAAGCGACGGAAGGCGGAACCCCTGGTACCAAAGGACTTTCGGGCTATCCATCGAGGTCAACGGCACCCGGATCGGCCTTCCGCTTCAACGTCTGATCAGGGGCCGTTCCCGTGTGATGAGAAGCACCTACCGCGTGGCGGCATGCCTGTTGAGGCCGCGGCCGTTCAGCCAGATCACGCGAAGCACGGTGATAATGATTCACCTGTCTTCAATGGTATAGACGATGAGTCCCCAGCCGTCACCGAAGGTTGCTATCCACTGATTGTCACGTTTTAGGCAGTCATCAGACCGCGCGTGACGGGCGCGGATGGCCGGGCGGGTACCAGATTTCGGCGATCGCGGTCGGATCGCCGGCGGCAATGCGGCGTCGGTCCTCGTCGATGCCGGCCTGGATCTCCGGGTTGGCGCAAAGCACGGCCTGAGGCCACCAGCGGTCAATGACCCGGTGCGGCGGCGCCAGGTCAAGGGCGTCGTCGGCCTCGACAGCCGCCGCGTGGAACTTGGCTTCGAACTCGGCACGATGGTCAGGCCTGAGCGCGGCCCGGACCGCCGGACCGGTGCGCTCAACCCGGTTGCGTACCCCGTACGAGGGGATCGTGACATCCGCACTCATGAGATTGGTTCTCGCCCGGCGCAGCCTCCCGACCGCTATGGCCGGACCGCGAAGGAATACGAGTCCGGAAGTAGCTTTGGGATCAACGTCCGCCTCTACAGCGAGGCTGTGGCCGCGGCCTGAAGATCTCCGGCGGCCGTGGTCACCGCGCTAAACGAGCTGCCGGGTGCCCCGGGTGGCCGCGGCGACGATCGCCTCGGCCGGTCCTCGCACCCCGCTCGCCCGCCAGGCGGTGGCAACGGTCAGGGCTACGGCCGCCTGGAGCAGAAAGGACGGCGTCGGATCCGCGGGGAGGAAGGACGCGGACATCACGATCACGTGGGTGCAGTAGAGGGTCAGTGTCATCGATCCGACGGCGACGAGCGGGATCAGCATCAGGGGCGGCAGCAGCCGGCTCAGGAGCAGGACGAACCCGAGCAGGGCGACCGCGGCCGCGCCGGTGTGCAGCAGATCGACGGGCGTGGACGAGTGCGGGGTGTCGACGGCCAGCCACCACCAGGTGTTCGTCGGGGTGCTGCCGTACAGCCCGGCGTCGAGGATGGACCGCACCGGCAGCGGCCCGACTCCCGCGACCTCGACGGGATCGACGGATTCGAGTGCGGCCATGCCCGCGGCGTGCCGGAGCAGGGCCCAGGAGACCAGCGACGCCGCCGCGGCGATCGTGCCACCCCCCGCGAGCAGGGCGGCGGCGACCCGCGTGGACCGTAGATCCAGCCGGCCGACCGTGAGTCCCACGCAGAGGTACCCGAGCCAGGCAAGCGCCGGATAGAAGCCGGTGAAGCCCATCTCCAGAGTCAGGTTCACCGGGTGGGTGAACGCCCGGCCGAAGGTCGGGTCGGCAAGGGTCGGGGGCGGCAGATGGTCCCGGCTGAGGAGGCCCGCGGCCGGGACGACCGCGAACGCCAGCACCGTGACGACGACCAGCGCTCCGACCGGAGCCCGCAGCAGCGGCACGGCCAGGATGAACATCAGCGCGTAGTAACAGAGGATCACCGCGATGCCGGAGTGGGTGTAGCCGAGGGCGAGGCCGATCGTCCCGATGCAGACCGCTCGTGCCACGGTCGACGCGCGCGCCTGTGGCGCCGGCAGCCGGCCGGTCGACAGCGCCAGCGCCACCCCGGCGAGTACCGCGAAGGCCGCCGAGGCCCGGCCGGCGGCGAGCAGATGCGCGGGGGTCCCCGCCCCATCATCCCCGACCGCGGGATAGATGTGCGTCGCGACCATGCCGATCAGGGCGAGGCCCCGCGCCGCGTCGACTCCGCGTAGGCGGCTTTCCCCGCCGGCCTGCGGGTGACGGGGCTGAAGCATCGCGGGCACGCCCTTCAGACTGGTCTCCGGGCAGAGGTGGGTTTCATCCGGCCCGCCGGGAGCGTTCCCGGGCCGACGCGGGCACCGCGACCGTGGCTCGGCAGTCAACGACCGATGAGTGGCGAGGAGAGGAGGATGGCGTGATCTGCCATCTGGTGGGCCGGTCCGAGTGGGCGGCCGGGGCTGACGGGTACCGCCCGGCGAGCCTGGCATCCGAGGGGTTCATCCATTTCTCCGCCCCGGAGCAGGCCGTGGCCACCGCGAACCGGTACTACGCCGGGCGTGCGGACCTGCTGCTGGTCGTCGTCAACCCGGAGCGGCTGAGCGCGGAGCTGCGCTGGGAGCCGCCGGCGCCCGTGGCGCCCGCCGGCCAGGCGCCCGCGGGGGGCACGCCCGCGCCAGGGGAGCTCTTCCCGCATCTCTACGGGAGGATCGACACCGCAGCGGTGACGATCGTCGTACCGTTCCCGCCTGATCCGGATGGTGTCTTCCGGGTGCTGCCCAGTCTCTGGTGATCTCCACGTCTGTTCGGTACGAGACGTCTGTTCGGTACGAGCGCTCAGTACGAGACGCCGGCAGAGCGCAGGATCTGTGAGATCCTGCGGGCCAGGGCCACGTCCAGTTCGGTGACGCCGCCGACCGAGTGGGTCCAGACCGTGAAGGTCGTTGTTCCCGGGCCCCGCTCGACGACCGGATGATGGTTGATCGCGTCCGCTGCCTGCATGACCTCGGCCACGATCGCGTCGGCCTCGTCCCCGTCCAGCATGATCTCCAACTGGATCCGGTCGGCGTCGCCGATCCAGCCGGGTAGTGCCGCCAGCGCCCCGGCGACTTCGGTGGTGTCCAGTCTGCTCGGCATACCGATTTCCTCCGGCTGGTGATTCTCTGATTCTCTGGCTTGGATTCTCTGGCTTGCGGTCCGCGTCCCGCTGCTGGGCGAGCCGTCCTGGTGGAGCCACCCGAAAGGGTCATCAGACACGATCCGCCGGGAACGGATCCACGGCTGGCCGGACTCTGGGAGAGTCCGGCACCATGAACGCGGATGTGGAGGGCTTGGATGCCCTCCCTTCTACCCATGGACGACGGCGTGGAACACCTGAGGACCGGGACGGCACCGACTCCCCGGTGGTGAAGGGACGTCTGGTCGTTGCCGTCGCGCTGCTCGACGATGATCGCCGGGTGCTGGCCGCCCGGCGCCGGGAACCGCATCCCTACGCCGGGATGTGGGAGTTTCCGGGCGGCAAGGTCGAGCCCGGCGAGCACGAGCTCGACGCGCTCGTCCGGGAGTGCCGGGAGGAGCTCGACGTCGAGATCGAGGTCGGTCCGCCGCTCGGTGAGGTCGGGCTGTCCAGCCCCGGATGGGTGCTGCGGGTGTGGCTCGGCCGGGTGACGCGCCGGCAGCCCCGGCTCGTCGAACATGACGAGCTGCTCTGGCTCGGCGTGGCCGAACTGGACGATGTCCGGTGGATGCCGGCCGACGGTCCCCTGGTGGCGGAGTTGCGCCGCATGCTGTCGACTCCCGGATCGCTCTTCTGAAGGTCGACTCTTCTGAAGGCCGGCGACGGGAGGTCGCGGATCGGTGAAGCCCCGGACCGGTGAAGCTCGTTGTGGCCGAGGCGTCCGTGCCATGGGTGCACCCGTACCATGAGTGGCGGTGCGACCGTTGCCGGTGTACGCGTGACGGGCAGATCGTCGTGCCGCGGCGCCGACACCATGGCGGACACTCGCCAGAACGTTCGCGTCACCGGTTCATGCGTTACCGTCGTTTCATGCGGTGACGTCGTCGTTGTTGCGGGGTCGCGAACCCCATGTCCGCCCCGGAGCGCATCACCGTGTCTCTTCGTGCCGATCTTCGAAACGTGGCAATCATCGCCCACGTCGACCACGGCAAGACCACCCTCGTCGACGCCATGCTGCGCCAGTCCGGCGCGTTCGGCGAGCATGCCGAGCTCACCGACCGCGTGATGGACTCGATGGACCTGGAGCGCGAGAAGGGCATCACGATTCTCGCGAAGAACACCGCGGTCCGTTACGGCGACATCACGATCAACATCGTTGACACGCCCGGTCACGCCGACTTCGGCGGTGAGGTCGAGCGCGGCCTGTCGATGGTCGACGGCGTCCTGCTGCTCGTGGACGCGAGCGAGGGCCCGCTGCCCCAGACGCGCTTCGTCCTGCGCAAGGCGCTCGCGGCGCGGCTGCCGGTGGTGCTCGTCATCAACAAGGTGGATCGGTCGGACGCCCGGATCGCCGAGGTGGTTGACGAGACCTACGAGCTCTTCCTCGACCTCGACGCCGACGAGGACCAGATCGACTTCCCGATCGTCTACTGCAACGCGAAGGCGGGTCGTGCCTCCACCACCCGCCCGGCCGACGGGGTGAGCCCGGACTCACCCGATCTCAAGCCGCTGTTCGACCTTCTGCTGGAGACCGTGCCGGCGCCGTCGTTTGATCCTGACTCGCCGCTGCAAGCCCTGGTCACCAACCTCGACGCGTCCCCGTACCTCGGCCGGCTCGCGCTGTGCCGGGTGCACAACGGCACGATCAAGCGTGGTCAGCCGGCGACGCTGTGCCGGGCCGACGGCAGCCAGCAGCGCGTCAAGATCAGCGAGATGCTGATGACGCAGGCGCTTGAGCGGGTACCGGCGGAGTCGGCCGGGCCGGGCGACATCATCGCCATCGCCGGCATCCCCGACATCACGATCGGGGAGACCCTCGCCGACGCCGATGATCCCCGGACGCTGCCGGTTATCACCGTCGACGAACCGTCCATCAGCATGACGATCGGCATCAACACCTCCCCGCTCGCCGGCCGTTCCGGCAAGAAGCTGACGGCGCGGCTGGTCAAGAACCGGCTGGACGCCGAGCTCGTCGGCAACGTGTCGATCCGGGTCCTGCCCACCGAGCGGCCGGACACCTGGGAGGTGCAGGGCCGCGGGGAGCTGCAGCTCGCCGTGCTTGTCGAGCTGATGCGGCGCGAGGACTTCGAGCTGACCGTCGGCAAGCCGCAGGTCGTCACCCGCACTGTCGACGGTAAGGTCCACGAGCCGGTGGAGCGCCTCACCATCGACGCGCCCGAGGAGTTCCTCGGCACGCTGACCCAGCTGCTCGCGCTGCGCAAGGGCCGGGTCGAGCAGATGGTCAACCACGGCACCGGCTGGATCCGGCTGGAGTACCTGGTCCCGGCCCGCGGGCTGATCGGGTTCCGGACCGAGTTCCTCACCGAGACTCGGGGTACCGGGCTGCTGCACCACGTCTTCGACCGGTACGAGCCCTGGTTCGGGGAGCTGCGCACCCGGGCGACAGGCTCCATGGTCGCCGACCGCAGCGGGGTGGCGACCGCGTACGCCCTGTTCAACCTCCAGGAACGCGGCACGATGTTCGTCGGGCCGACGACCGAGGTCTACGAGGGCATGATCGTGGGTGAGAACTCCCGGGCGGACGACATGGACGTCAACCCGACCAAGGAAAAGAAGCTCACCAACATGCGTTCATCCACCGGCGACGAGCTGGTCCGGCTCACCCCGCACCGGATACTCACCCTTGAGCAGGCGCTGGAGTTCTGCCGCGAGGACGAGTGCGTGGAGGTCACCCCGGGCTTCGTGCGTCTGCGCAAGGTGGCGCTGACCGCAGCCGAGCGCGAGAAGATCCGCTCCCGCCGCCGAGTCTGAGCGGTCCCCAGATTGCGGCAAAGCTACCCGTAGGGTCGTCAATGTGACGACAGCTACCCCATCATCACCCTCTACTGCGCCACTTCCCACCCGGCGGGCGATGTTCGTGCACGCCCACCCCGATGACGAGGTGATCTCGACGGGGATCGCGCTTGCCTCGTACGCCGCCTCCCCCGACACCCACGTCACCCTCGTGACGTGCACGTTGGGGGAGGAGGGGGAGGTACTGGTGCCCGAGCTGATCCATCTGCGGGCGGATCGGGGCGACCAGCTCGGTGGCTACCGGATCGGCGAGCTGGCCGGTGCCTGTGCCGCGCTCGGCATCACCGACCAGCGCTTTCTTGGCGGTCCCGGGCGTTGGCGGGACAGCGGGATGATCGGCACCCCCGCCAACGACCATCCCCGCTGCCTGTGGCGGGCGGACCTGGACGAGGCCGCGGCGGAGCTGGTGCGGATCGTGCGCGAGGTCCGGCCGCAGGTGCTCGTCAGCTACGACGCCCGTGGTGGTTACGGGCACCCCGATCACATTCGGGCCCACGAACTCACCCGGCGGGCCTTCACCGACGCCGCCGACCCGTCCTTCGCCCCGCAGGCCGGTCCGGTCTGGCAGGTCGCCAAGCGCTACGAGACGGCGCTGGCGCGATCGAGCGCCGTCGCGGGCTTCGAGTACTTCCGCGATTCCGCCGCTGAGAGCAACCCGTTCGCGGGTCTGAAGTCCGTGGACGAGCTGGGGGTGACGCTTGTCGACGATGCGGACATCACGACCGAGCTCTCCGCTCCCCACTTCTTCGAGGCGAAGATCGCAGCCATGCGGTCGCACCGGACGCAGATGAGCGTTGACGGGTTCTTTTTCGCGCTCGCCGACGGCATCGGCCAGCGAGCCTGGAGTGTCGAGCACTTCGTGCTGGCCGAGGGCGCCCGGGGGCCGGGGGACGGTCCGGAGGGG
>NZ_CDWWXB010000097.1:0-4786 GCF_977971855.1 Frankia sp. CoWAU3
ACACGCGTCCCCGGCTCGAAGAGGCCTTCTGGCGCCGCGGCGAAGGACCAGACGAACCGCAGGGGTCAATCAGGGCTCCCCGCCTCGAGAGCGTGACCGACCCCCCGCGGTTCACCGGTGCCGCACCTGTCCGGGACCCGGTTGTGGTCACCGCCTCGGCGCCCGCCGGATCGCCCGAGGCCCGGCGATGGGTCAATGGCCGGAACCTTACGGCTGGGCGTCAGATGTCGTAGTAGAGGGTGAACTCGTATGGATGCGGCCGCAGGCGGATGGCGTCGACCTCGTTGACCCGCTTGTAGTCCAGCCAGGTCTCGATCAGATCCGCGGTGAAGACGTCGCCCTCCCGCAGGAACTCGTTGTCCGCCTCCAGCGCATCGAGCACCTTCTCCAGCGAACCCGGGACCTGGGGAACCGCGGCCAACTCGTCCGGCGGGAGGTCGTAGAGATCCTTGTCGATCGGGTCCGGCGGATCAATCTTGTTCCGCACGCCGTCGAGTCCCGCCATCAGAATCGCGGCGAAGGCGAGATACGGGTTGCAGCTCGGATCCGGCACGCGGAACTCGACCCGCTTGGCCTTCGGCGAGTCACCGCTGAGCGGGATGCGGCAGCACGCTGACCGGTTGCGGGCCGAGTAGACCAGGTTGACGGGTGCCTCGTAGCCGGGCACGAGCCGACGGTAGGAGTTCGTGGTGGGGTTGGTGAAGGCCAGCAGCGCCGGGGCGTGGTGCAGCAGCCCCCCGATGTAGTAGCGGGCGGTGTCCGAGAGACCGCCGTACCCGTTCGGGCTGTAGAAGAGTGGCTCCCCGTCCTTCCACAGGCTGGAGTGGACGTGCATACCGGATCCGTTGTCCTCGAACAGCGGCTTCGGCATGAAGGTGACGGTCTTGCCGCGGCCGCGGGCGACGTTGCGGATGACGTACTTGTAGAGCATCAGGTTGTCGGCGGTCTTCAGAAGCGTGTCGTACCTGATGTCGATCTCCGCCTGGCCCGCGGTGCCGACCTCGTGGTGCTGCATCTCGACGGTGATACCCGTCTCGTAGAGCACCCGGGTCATCTCGGAACGCAGGTCGGTGAAGTGGTCCGTGGGCGGCACCGGGAAGTAGCCGCCCTTGAACCTCGGCTTGTACCCGAGGTTTCCGCCCTCTTCCTTCCGGGCGGTGTTCCAGGCGGCCTCGACCGAGTCGACCTGGTGCATCGACCCGTAGGGGTTGTAGTCATAACGCACATCGTCGAAGATGTAGAACTCCGCCTCCGGACCGAAATACGCGGTGTCCGCGACGCCGGTGCCCCGGAGATAGGCCTCCGCCTTCTTGGCGATGTTGCGCGGATCCCGGGAGTACTGTTCCTTGGTGATCGGGTCATGGATGAAGAACGTCATGGCGAGGGTCTTGTGCTCGCGGAAGGGGTCCACGAAAGCGGTGTGCGGGTCCGGTAGCAGCAGCATGTCGGACTCGTGGATGGCCTGGAAGCCGCGGATCGACGAGCCGTCGAACATCAGACCTTCGGTGAACACCGACTCCGCGAAGACCTGGGTCGGGATGGTGAAGTGCTGCATGATCCCGGGAAGATCGCAGAACCTGACATCGATGAACTGAACGTCTTCGTCCCGGATATAGCGAAGCACGTCTTCTGCTTTTGTGAACATTCGTCCTCCAGCATCGCGTCACGCTTCTTAGGCCCACAGGTTACGCCATGTTGGCGTGTCTCCGGTCACCAGGTCATCGGTGTACGACATCACGGGATGGTTTCCGTAGCGTTACCGAAACCCACTTCATTACTCAACGTGATGAGTTGGGTGCATGTTGCGGTGCCACATAAGCTTGCGTCGTGGGACGAGCACTTGGAGGCTGGCTTGACGGGCCAGGTCTGCCACGGGACACCCCGCCCGGGGTACGCCTCGGGTTGCCGCGGGACGGCCGAGGATCCGTGGTCGGGTTCGGCCCGCGTCTGCTGGCCTACCTCGTGGACGCGGTCGTCGCGAACCTGATCGTCGGCGTGCTGTACATCGTCGGACTGAGCTACGCCGCAGACGCGCGTGGCCTTGCGATCTACGCGCTCTTCCTGCTCGAAGAGCTGATCCTCGTCGGTACGGCCGGTCAGACGATCGGCATGCGGCTGGCCGGCATCCGTGTGATCCGGCTGCGTGACTGCGGTCGGCAGTCCTGGCCGTGGATCGTCGTGCGTACCGTTCTGCTGGGCCTGTTCATCCCGGTGTTCATCTGGGACCGTGACCTACGCGGCCTTCACGATCGTGCCGCCGGGACTGTGGTGGTGCGCGACCCCGAGAAGCCCGGCCCCGAGAAGTAGCGCGGATCCCCTCCACTTCGAGGCTTCGGGGTGGGCCACCGTGGGCCGCACAGCGGACCACGCCTGGCGGCGGCGCTATCGGATGCGGCCGCCGCGCGGGATGTTGCGGGGGATCGGTCCCTTCGGGATCGGCAGCGCCGCGCCGCCCATCGCCCGCAGGCGACGGTCAAGGGCGTCGACCTCGCTGCGGCGCAGGGTGCGCCGCAGCCGCATCAGGGTGCTCTGCAGCTTGGGTAGGGGAGTCTCCCCCTCACTGGTGCCGATGATGATGTCGGTCACCGGCGTGTCGCCGACCGCCTTGCGGATCCGGCGCTTCTCGGCGGCGAGCAGTTCCCGCGGGCCACGCCCGCGACCCTCCGCGATGATCACGACCCCGGCCCGGCAGACGACACGGTGCACCACATCCTGATGCCGGTTGACGCCGACGGCGGGGGTGATGCGCCACTCGCCCCGCATCCGTTCGATCACTCCGGCGGCGGCGCCCGGTTTGCCTTCCATCTCGGCGTAGGCGGTCCGCTGCACCCGCCGGCTGAACAGGTTCAGGGAGACGACTACCCCGAGCAGAAGGGCGATCGGAATCCACAGGTACAGCGGACCGACGAAGATTGCGAGCACGATGCCGACGGCGACCGGGGCGAGGAAGCCCGCCAGGGTGATCCAGAGCGCCCGCGGATCGCGTTGCCGGGTGACCTTGTAGATCATCCGGAGTTGGGCGACCCGAGTGGTGAATCCCTTTCCCGGTC
Organism: Frankia sp. CoWAU3; assembly: GCF_977971855.1. Classification (NCBI taxonomy): domain Bacteria; kingdom Bacillati; phylum Actinomycetota; class Actinomycetes; order Frankiales; family Frankiaceae; genus Frankia; species Frankia sp. CoWAU3. The sequence continues at coordinate 3,051 of NZ_CDWWXB010000097.1, forward strand.
CCGTCCCGCCGCCGCGGCCGTTCCGACCGGCCGCGCCAGCCTTGCCGGCCGCACCGGGGGTCTTCCCCGCGGCACCAGGGTTGGTGCCGCGCCTGCCAGCCGCGCCGTTCTTGTCGGCTGCGCCCGCCGACTGGTCCTTCCCCGCCGCCCCAGGGGTCGCCGGCCCCGGGGCGTCCGTCGGCTTCTTCTTCAGTGCCATGACCGCGAGCCTACGGCCTCCTGGCTAGCGGTAGGGATACTCGTCCCGTGCTCGCTGATCGCCGTTGGCCGGCGGGAAGTCCGACGGATCTGACTGCCGGGCGTGATCAGGGCGTGACGCGGATCAGGGCTGGGCGGCGACCGCGCGCGGACGCGGGGCGGCGGCCCGGGGTGGTGACTCGGGGCGGCGCGGGCGTGACCGACGTGACCGAAAGCGGCACGGTGGTATCTATCCATCGATAGCCGGTCGTCACGTGCAGATCGGTGGCCGCCCGCCAGGCGTTACGACGCGCGGTCTTCTGACCTCCGTGCGGCAGCAGCAGCAGGGTCACTTCTTCGAGAACGCTGAGCAGTGAACGGAGCACGATGGGAACGACCTCCCGGCACGGTCGTGGGCACACACCTCGATGATGGGCGAAGAGGATGACCCCCATGTAACGAGTGGATAACTCTAAGCTAATTCTAGCTGCTTCGAGGAATGGTCACCACGGACTCGGCCGTTGCCCGTGAGAGTTCTCCGACACACTTTCCGGGGGAACGGACATTTCGCTGCGGTCCTGGTCACGTGCCGTCATCGCTTGCTGGTAGAGGCGGCTGGCCCGGTAGGAAGACCGGACGAGCGGACCGGACATCACCCCGGAGAACCCGAGCTCCGCGCCGACACGTCCCCAGTCGAGGAACTCCTCCGGCCGCACCCACCGCTCGACCGGATGGTGCCGCGGCGTCGGGCGCAGGTACTGGGTCACGGTGAGCAGCTCACACCCCGCCGACCGCAGATCCCGCAGGGCCGTGTGGATCTCCTCCGCCGTCTCACCCAGACCCAGGATGAGGTTCGACTTCGTGACCAGCCCGGCCTGGCGGGCCTGGCGCAGCACGTCGAGTGAGCGCTCGTACCGGAACGCCGGCCGGATCCGCCTGAAGATCCGGGGTACGGTTTCGAGGTTGTGGGCGAGTACCTCGGGCGCCGCCTCGAACACCTCGCCCAACCGGTCGGGCCGGCCGCCGAAGTCCGGGATCAGGACCTCCACGCCGGTATCGGCCGAGCGTGCGTGGATCTGGCGGACCGTCTCCGCGTACAGCCACGAGCCGCCGTCCGCGAGCTCGTCCCGAGCGACTCCGGTGACCGTCGCGTACCGCAGGCCCATGGTGGCGACGGACTCCGCCACCCGGCGCGGCTCGTCATGGTCGAGCGGGGCAGGCCGCCCGGAGTCGATCTGGCAGAAGTCGCAGCGGCGGGTGCAGACCTCCCCGCCGATCAGGAAGGTCGCCTCGCGGTCCTCCCAGCATTCGTAGATGTTGGGACAGCCGGCTTCCTCGCACACCGTGTGCAGCCCGGCCGATTGGACCAGCCCCTTGACGTCCTGGTACTGCGGGCCGGTGCGCAGCCGAGTCCTGATCCACGATGGCTTGCGTTCGATCGGCGTCTGCGCATTACGGGCCTCGATGCGCAGCAGCGGACGACCCTCGGGGGCGACGGCGGTCATACCACCAGCTCCATCTGCTCAGCTTGCTCGGCGACCGGTTCAAAGGAGGGGAGG